>JABIZW010000046.1 GCA_018666295.1 Halieaceae bacterium | reverse complement strand
GGTGCAAAGGCGAGATAGGTCTCCAACAATCGCTCAAACTTCACCAGAGGCTTGTCGTAAAAGGTAATGTAGTCAATGTCAGCCAGACTTAGTCCGCTTTCCTCGAGACAGTACGCGATCGCATTGGTAGGAAACGCGGCGTCGTGTTTTTTTCGCGAGAAACGCTCTTCTTGAGCTGCCGCTACGATTTTGCCGTCGACCAATAGTGCCGCTGCACTGTCGTGATAAAAGGCTGAGAGGCCAAGCACGTTGATTGATTGTGTCATTGCAGGTTAACTATCGCCGCTCTTGGGAAACTTAGGTGCGTTGATTAAGGTATCACGCATCGTCAAAGGATAATGTTCAGTGTCAAACGCACGAAACACGTTGTTTACGATCATAACGGTTGTGGTCATACCGCTGTTATTTTTTATAGTGCTCGAATTGGCCCTGCGTGTCGCAGGTGTGGGCACCCATTACCAGTACTTCAATACGATCGATATTGACGGTCAATCCTACTTTCAAGAGAACCCCGATTTTGCGGATCAGTTTTATCCACCGTCACTCAATGTGGGGCCGCTGCAAAACACGTTCGAGCAGACGGATCATGGCGATCGTCTTCGCGTTTACGTGCTGGGTGGTTCGGCAGCGATGGGTTTTCCCCACAAAAACCACGGTGTTGATCGACTTTTGGCGGTACAGCTCAATGCCCTGTTTCCCAGTAAAAATGTGGAGGTCGTCAACACGGCCATGACCTCCGTGAATTCGCATGTGGTCTATGAGGTGGCTAACACGCTGCCTAAGAATTCGGCTGACGTGGCTGTTGTGTTGATGGGCAATAATGAGGTCGTAGGACCTTATGGCCCCGGCACATTTAACCAGAATTTTTTATCGAGTATGACCGGTATCAGGACCCTGCAAGCACTCAAACGTACTCGCCTTTGGCAGCTTTTTGACCGCTCACTTCAAGAGGTCAAGCGCTCCGACGCGAAGGCCGATCTCGAATGGCAGGGCATGCAGATGTTTGTCGATAACGCTGTGCCTGAGAGCGATCCGCGGATGGCCGCCGTGTACGCCCACTTTGAAGAAAATCTCCGAGACATTATCGACACACTCAACGCCAAGGGTATGCATGTTGTTTTGTCGACGGTGCCCGTCAATTTGCGGCAGTCAGCGCCGTTTTTATCCATAGCAGCCAATGACCTTTCAGAGCGCGACCGAGCACAGTTTGATTCCCTGCGTGATCAAGCGAGCGCGCAAGCACTCAACGGCCGATGGCGTGTCGCTCAAGACCTTTGGCAGCAGGCACTGCTCCTTGATGATGGACATGCTGACACGCATTTCCAGTTGGGGACCAGTCTTGAAAAGCAGGGTCAATACACAGTAGCGCGCGCCCACTATGAGCGCGCACTCGACCTTGATGGGCTCAGGTTCAGAGCCGATACACGCATCAATGCCACAATTGAGCGCGTGGCAGCAGACTACCCTCAAGACCTAGTCAGTTTTGTTCATAGCCTCAAGGCTTTTGATCAAGCGAGCGCGCCATACTCGCCAGGTTGGAACTTGCTGGTAGAACACGTTCACTACGACTTTGAGGGCAATGCAGTGCTCGCCAAGGTGTTTTCCCGAGCAATAGCGCGTCATCTCGCAGCCAGCGCGCCGCGTGCAACGCTGAGCAACGACGAGGTCGCCGCCCGGATTGGGTTTCCTAACCATGAAACCGTTGAGAACATTGAAAATCTTCAGGGTATGGCGGATCAACCGCCATTTCCTGGGCAGAGCAATTATCAGGACTACCTTGCCTTTCTTGCCGTTGAATTGTCCAAAGTTAAAGGCGAGGTGGGGGAGCCCAAAGACGTTGTTCGACGACGACAGCGCGTGTTAACAGAGGGTGTCGGCGATTGGAAATTGCATTTTGAGATGGCTGCTTTAGCGCGGCATTTAAAGAACAAGCAGGCGCAGTATTACCACCTCGAAGCGCTTAACGAACTTTATCCACACAACCGAGAAAGCCAGATCAACTTAGCGAACTTGTTGAGCCAGGACGGTCGCTGGAACGATGTGATTGAGGTGCTTGAACGATCCTTGCACTACACCCGTGGACGCGAAGAATTCATCGTTGAGGCCATGGGCTGGTTGGGCACCGCGCATCTAAAAGTCGGTAACATTCAGGAAGCCACCGACTTGTTTTTATCTATTCCCCGTGCCTACCCAGAGCAGATAGGAATGAGTTTGCGCGCCTATGGCAATTTGATTAAACACAGTGTGACGGCGGGCGATAAGAGTGCGACCGAGCGTTATTTGACGAGTGCTGAGGCCTATGCTGAGCAGCTGATTAGTTCGGGAGAGAGTGCGAACTACCCCATGCTGGGACGGCGGATGGGTCAGATTATGACCATGGGTGGCGACAAGGCCGCCGCCGCCGCGTGGCAGCAGCGTCGCTGAACTGCTTCATCGTCCCTGAGCTTTGCCTCTGAGCGCATTCTTCTGTTAAATCGGAGTCTTGAAGGTTTGGGAGATGACCGATGAAGACGGCGTTGATCGAAAAAAAAATAGAACGTGGTGTGCTGTGGCTCACGCTCAGCAATCAAGAACAACGCAATCCACTTTCGAGCGACATGCTGACCGAGGTCACCGCGTCACTTGAGGCGGCTTATGCCACGGACGAGGTTCGCTGCATTGTGATCGCAGCGAAAGGCCCAGTATTTTCGGCGGGGCACGACCTCAGCGAGATGGCGAAGCGTCCGGAGGAATCCAAAGCGGCCTGGCAAGCGCGTGTACTCTCCATACTCGAGCTCTGCGCGACAATGATGCAGCGTATTGTTCACGGTCCCAAAGCCGTTATTGCCTGCGTTGAGGGCACCGCTACTGCCGCAGGCTGTCAGCTCGTCTCTTCATGCGATCTTGCCATTGCGAGCTCGAATGCGTCCTTTTGCACGCCTGGAGTCAACCTGGGTGCATTTTGCACGACGCCGTTGGTGGGTATTGGCCGAAACCTTTCTCGGAAACACGCGCTCGAGATGGCCCTGACCGGTGAGTTTTTCGGTGCTCAAGATGCTGAGCGTTTTGGACTGATCAATCGCCACGTCGCTCCTGAAAATGTTGTTGAGGAAACGCGCCAGTTAGCTGAGCGGATTGCATCGCGGTCCCCTCAAAGTATTCGTGATGGGAAAACGGCGTTTTACACGCAAATCGAAATGCCGTTGAGCGACGCATTTGAGCACGCAAATCGTGTGATGGTGCAGGCGATGACGTCGGATGAGTCAAAGCAGGGCGTCAAAGCATTCTTTGACAAGCGATCACCCGAGTGGCGCTAAGCACGTGCTCATAGAGCGCGACAGGGACCTCGCTGACGTATTGACACGGGTGGCGCACATCGCGCTGGTCGGTGCGAGCCACAAGCCTGACCGACCGAGCTACAAAGTCTTGGCATTTCTGCTCGAAGAGGGTTTTCAAGTGACACCCGTCAATCCGGGTCTGGCAGGGCAAATACTGCAAGGTCAGACGGTGGTTGCACGGCTGTCTGACATACCGCATGCCATTGACATGGTCGATGTGTTTAGAGAAGGCGCCGCGCTACCTTCTATCGTCAGTGAAACGGTGGCCATAGGCGCATCCGTCCTTTGGACGCAGCTGGGTGTTCGCAACGTTGCGGCCGAGACTGACGCGCTTAATCAGGGTCTCGATTTAGTCGTGGATAAGTGCCCCGCTCAGGAGCTACCCCGGTTACGATCTTGTGCCTTAATCTCGTGAGGCGATGAGCGCCTGCGGCGACTCATCACCTCGCTGGGTCACCGCAGTCGTGACTCACGAAAGACTGTTGCCTTTTGTTTCGTCGAGTTGTGAGAGTGACCATAAAGTCATTAACGCTGCGATCAGGATGTAGACCGACACGTAGAAGATGCCGAAGTTATTCCACAAGAGCACAGCGATCGTTGGTGCAAGTGCACCGCCGACAATCGCACCGATTTGATAGCCTAACGACGCGCCTGAGTAACGGACCTCGGTGCTGAATAATTCAGTGAAATAGGCTGCTTGAGGGCCGTACTGCATACCCAAAAACAAGAGACCCATGGTAATTGCGACGCAGATCAGAATAGGGCTGCCGGTATCGATCAGTGGGAACAGGGCAAAGCCCCAAACGCCGGTGAGAATTGCACCCCAGCGATAGACACTCTTGCGACCTATTCGATCGGATAGACCCGAAAAGTAGAACTGCGTGGGCACCATAAAGGCGGCTGCAATCAGTACCGCGGTGAGCATCGTGTCGCGTGAGAGTTCAAGGGAGGGGGAGTTCATGCCGTAAGCGATGACGAACGCGATTAAAATGTAAAAGGTGACCTGAACGGACAAAAAAGCACCTGCGGCCAACATGATGCGTTTTGGGTACTTGCGAATCGCCATGATGACGGGTGAGCGTTCTACCACTTGCGTTGCAGTGTCGCTGTCTGTTTTCGCATCGCTTAAGGATCTAAATGCCTCGGTATCTTCGATCTTGAGTTGGATGTACATGGAGATGCCAATCAGCACAATGCTGGCAATAAACGGAAGCCGCCAACCCCAGTCCATGAAGGCCTCATCACTCATCGAGCTACTCACCCCAATAAATGCAAGGTTTGCAAGAATGACACCAATGGGTGCTCCGGCTTGCGCATAGGCGCCATACCAGCCCCGCTGGTCCGCCGGTGCGCTCTCGGTCACCAGTAGCATGGCGCCACCCCACTGCCCACCAATGGCAAATCCCTGAATGAATCGCAGAGCAACGAGCATAAGCGGCGCAGCAATGCCAATGGAGGAATAGGTTGGTAAGAGACCGATCAGAGTTGTCGCAACCCCCATCATCATCAGTGCAACGACCAATGTGCGCTTGCGCCCAATTCGATCTCCGAAATGGCCAAAGACAATGCCGCCCAACGGTCGCGCTAAAAATCCGACCGCCAGGGTGCTGAAGCTAATAATCAGGAGAACCATGGTGGGAAGATCTTGCGGGAAAAACGCCTTTGGAAAAATCACCGCGGCTGCAGTGCCGTAAAGGAAGAAGTCGTACCACTCGATACTGGTACCCGCAAGCGAGGTCATCGCAACCCGACGCATATTTTGTTCTTGGTTCTGCTCTTGATTGGGCTCAGAAGTGTCTCTCATTGTCGTCTCTCTTATTATATCTTCATCGGTGCGCACGCAGAGGATCTTGGGCGTACGTCTCGTGATGCATCTAATACGTTGCTGGCGCATGGGTCAACACACGCACGGTGCAGGAAGGGCTCGGACGCGTGGTCGAATCTGTGCAATCATTGCTCGGTCCGACCACCAACGCAGAACGAGATGAGTCTATGAGTACGACAGAGCCCGCCCGGTTTTACCATCAACAATCCACGCTGGAGCGACAGCGAAGCTTCGTGAATGGTCGGTTTGTGAGCTCGAACTCGGGCGCCACCTTTCAAACTCAGCACCCGGGAACAGGCCATGTTATCTGCGACGTCGAGGTTGCAGATCCCGCGCTGGTAGACGCGGCAGTAGCGGCGGCCGAGCAGGCCTTCCTCGCTTGGTCACAGACGCCCGCGGCCGAGCGCGGTGCCATTTTGCGGCGCGCTGCGGTGCTGTTGCGCGAGCGGAACCAGGAGTTGGCGGAACTTGAAACCTTGGATACTGGAAAAGCCATTCAAGAGACCTCTGCGGTCGACGTCATCAGCGGTGTTGAAGTGCTCGAGTACTATGCGGGCGTGACCCAAAGCTTGCAGGGCTCACAGGTCGATTTGCCGCCGGAAGCCTTCGCCATTATGCGCAGAGAACCTTTGGGTGTATGCGCCGCAATTGGCGCGTGGAACTACCCCATTCAAATTGCACTCTGGAAGTCGGCGCCCGCGCTAGCGTGTGGGAATACGATGGTCTTTAAGCCGTCGGAGGTCACACCACTGACGGCCTTAAGGCTTGCCCAGATTTATCGAGAAGCGGGTCTGCCAGAGGGTGTATTTAACGTGGTTTTAGGGGCGGGCGACGTGGGTGCCGCGCTGGTCCAGCATCCGAACGTGGCGAAAGTCTCTTTGACGGGCTCGGTGGCTACGGGGAAGCGTGTTGCGGCAATGGCGGCGCAGACGCTCAAAAAGGTCACCTTAGAGCTGGGTGGAAAGTCACCGATTGTAATTTTTGACGACTGTGATTTCGAAAGCGCGGTGAATGCGGCGCTTGCGGGTAATTTTTATTCAACGGGCCAAGTGTGCTCCAACGGCACCCGTGTATTTGTTCATGAAGCAATTTTCGATTCGTTTGTTGACGAGGTTGTGCGGCGATCTTGCGCCATTGTATTGGGCGATCCGTTTGATCCTGAGACCCAAATGGGACCGTTGGTCTCGGCACAACAGCGCGACAAAGTAATCGACTACGTGAAGCAGGTCAGAACCTCGTCGGAGGTCGATCTCCTCTGTGGCGGCACCACGGGCACAACGACCGACGGGTATTTTGTCTCTCCGGCAGTGGTCGTTGCCCACAGTGACGACCATCCTGTGGTCACTCAGGAGGTGTTTGGCCCTGTGATGACGGTTCTCAAGTTTAGTGACGAGGACCATGTGGTGGCACGTGCTAACGAGACTCGATTTGGTCTCGCCGCCGCGGTCTTCACCCAGAACTTTGCCCGCGCTCATCGCGTTGCGAACGCGCTTAAAGCCGGTATTGTCTGGATCAACGAGTACAACATCACGCCGGCAGAGATTCCGTTTGGAGGCTACAAGGAGTCAGGTATCGGCAGGGAAAATGGACTGCAGACCATTGAGCACTTCACTCAGACAAAAACTATTTACGCCAATCTGGGTGCGGTTGAGCGCACTTACTGATGTTGGCGCAAGTCGTTACCTGGCGTGTCTGTTGAGGGATGGTGCGATGCAGTCGCGGAGAAGCGCCTTATGGGGACGATCTGGCTGGGGCACACTTCTGAGCGCTCTGGTGCTGACTATGGGGATGCTGACGGTGCTGAATACAATGGCTGAGGATTCAAATGTCAGTGCAGAGAGGGTTCCCAAAACGCTGCTCGTCATCGTGGACGGTATACCGACAGACGTCATTGAGCGAGTCAAGACCCCGGGGCTCGATGCGCTGACAGCGCGTGGAACGTTCAATCATGCCTACGTCGGGGGACAGATCGGCGAAGTGACCGAGAGTCCCACCATTTCAGCCGTGGGCTACATGAGTCTCCTTACGGGTACCTGGTCAAACAAACACAACGTGCGCGCTAACTACGATCTTACTCCCAACTATGCCTACTGGGATATTTTCAGAGTTGCAAAACAGCAGGATACTCCTCTTATCACGGGTCTATTTTCAACGTGGACCGACAACCGAACTGTTCTTTTGGGCGATGGCCTCGTTCAAGCCGGTGGCGATAAGTTCGACTTCGTGGCGGACGGTTTTGATAAAGACCCGGCGTTTAAATCCGATTTGGACGAGCTTGAGCGCATTAAAGCGATTGACGCGGAGGTCACTCGGCGCGCCGCAGAGACCATTACGCAGGAAGGCCCCGATCTGTCGTGGGTTTATCTACAGCACACCGATGATGTGGGGCACCTGTCTGGGGATGGTCCCGCGATGGACCGGGCTGTTCGTTGGATTGACGCCCGAGTGGCTGAGCTTTGGAGTGCTGTTCAGGCGCGCCAGGCGGAGCACACTGCAGAGGACTGGCTGGTGTTGGTGACCACGGACCATGGCCGGTCGCGTGAGGACGGTAAACACCACGGTGGGCAATCGCTGCGAGAGCGAACCACGTGGATAGCGACTAACGCGCGCTCTGTAGAATTCGACCCGACGACCCCCCCGGCAATCGTTGACATTTTTCCTTCGGTTGTGACACACATGAACTTTAAGATACCCACTTATGTGAGCCGGCAGCTGGAAGGTCGCTCACTCATTCACAAAGAAGGTAGCCTCGATGCAAAGTGAGTTTGATTACATCATTGTTGGTGGTGGCTCCGCTGGGTGCGTTCTCGCCAATCGCTTGTCTCAAGACCCTGATGTGGAGGTCCTTTTGCTGGAAGCAGGCGGGAATGGTCGCAGCCTGTTTGTGGATATGCCGAGCGCATTCGCGATGCCAATGGCGTCGAAGGAGTTTAACTGGGGGTACTTCAGTCAACCTGAACCAACGCTGAATGGGCGGCCCATGGATGCGGCGCGCGGTCGCGGCTTGGGTGGCTCGTCAGCCATTAACGGCATGGTTTATGTGCGGGGTCATGCGTGTGATTTTGACGAGTGGGAGGTCAACGGCGCAGACGGGTGGAATTACCGCAATTGCCTGCCTTACTTTCAGCGTGCTGAGACGTGGATGCACGGCGGCGACGCCTACCGTGGTGGGTCAGGGCCCGTGGGTACTTCTAACGGCAATAACCGCAAAAACCCACTTTATGACGCCTTTATTGGTGCGGGTGAGCAGGCGGGCTACGGCACGACAGATGATTATAACGGCCACCGCCAGGAAGGCTTTGGACCCATGCACATGACGGTAAAACGGGGCGTGCGATCGTCCACAAGACGGGCCTATTTGAGCCATATACGAGAACGCAAAAATCTGACGGTGCTGACCCGGGCGCAGGTGGATCGGGTTGAGATGGAGGCGGGGGTCGCAAAGCGGGTCTGCTTTGAGCGCAAGGGAGCACTGCACACTGTTCAGGCCAGAAGAGAAATTATTCTCAGTGCCGGCAGTATTGGTTCGCCCGCGGTGTTGCAGCGATCGGGCATTGGGCCTGCAGAGGTACTCGCTGCAGCAGGCGTTCAGCTGCGCCACGAACTGCCGGGTGTCGGCGAAAATTTAACGGACCACCTTGAGGTTTACTTTCAGTACCGTTGCCTAAAGCCGATTACGTTAAACGGGGAGCTGAATCTGCTGTCCAAGCTCAAGATCGGCGTGCAGTGGATATTGACCAAAACAGGTTTGGGTGCGAGTAATCATTTCGAGTCCTGTGGTTTTATTCGGACTCGGTCGGGTGTGCGGTCGCCGGACATTCAATACCACTTTTTGCCGGGCGCCGTGAGGTATGACGGCAATGCGGCCTTTGAAGGCCACGGTTTTCAGGTGCACGTCGGTCCTAATAAGCCCGAAAGTCGGGGTCATGTGAGAATAAGAAGCCCGAAATTGGCTGATGCGCCAGAGATTGTGTTCAATTATTTGGCTACTGAGAAAGATAGAGAAGACTGGCGTATTTGCCTGCGTCTTACGCGAGAAGTGCTTAGTCAGCCTGCGTTGGATGCCTATCGGGGAGCGGAAATCCAACCTGCGATTGATCTCTCTGACGATGACGCGGTTGACGCTTGGGTGAGAGACAACGTCGAGACGGCCTATCACCCCTCCTGCAGTTGTCGCATGGGCGCCGATGACGACGATAGGGCAGTCGTCGATTCGCAGTGCCGAGTTCGAGGCCTTCGCGGTCTTCGCGTGGTTGATTCGTCGATCTTCCCCAGTATTCCCAACGGCAATTTAAATGCGCCGACGATCATGGTCGCTGAACGCGCAGCCGCGCTGATCCGTGGAGAGCCAATGGAGTCCTCACAAAGTCCCGTGTGGGAGGCAAAAAACTGGCGGACAGAGCAGCGGGAAGGATCTGCGAGGCGACCGCTTGACGAGGCCATGCTGAGGTCAGCACCTTGATGACGTTATTGTCGGTGGCCATGCTGGTTGCGCTGGCGAGTGCCGCGTACGTTGTGATTCGGTGGCCGAATTACCAATGCTGGGGTGACACGCCACTGCCCACGGTGTCGCTGCTTGCGATTTTATTTACCTCGGGTCTCGATGTGGGATTGATCATGTTTCCACTGATTGACTTTGAGACTTACGCAGCGGGAGCGGAGTATTCATTCGCCAGCCCCCTCGTTGTTGAATTTGGATTTTGGGGGGGCATTGTTTGGGGTTTTTACGTTTTAACGACCTTGTACTTCTGCGCCATAGAACCGCGTCTAAGGTTCTTTGAACGGCCCTTGGTTCGCTGGGTTCACAACTTAGTTGTGGTGGCGACGTGTGCGTTCACCGCCTATTTGTTTCTCGCCTACCTGCCGAGTTACGTCGAGGGTATCAATCCCGCGTTAACCTACTTTACGGTGGGTTCAGTCATCGTTGTCGCTGTGCTGTCGAGTACGCGTCTGTCGGTGCTCAGAGTCTTGAGCGTTGGGTCTACGGCCATGTTTTTGTTACTGATTGTCATTGCTTGGCTTGCGTCAGGCGTTGGAGTGAAAGGGCTTGTCAATCAACTGAGCGGGCTCAGTGCTTACGTGACACATTTGGATTATTTTGTTTCGCCGTTGAATGACTATCACGGTTTTTACCTGAGTTGGTGGTTCGCGTGGTCTATTATGATCGGTCAGTTCGTCGCGCGGTTTGTGAACGGCATGCAGGCCTGGAAATTGGCATTGGCGATTTTGTTTGTTCCTTCCATACCGATTGCCCTCTGGTTTAGCGTGCTTTTTGGGTACTTCGAGTCGGGTCTGGCGGTCGGCCAAGGGGTCAACGCCCTCATGATTGGCGTGGGTATTTTGTTTGTCGTCAACTCGCTGGACTCACTGACGCGCCTTTACTCGCAGAACCTGGGCTGGACAGTCGAGGCGCTGGGATTCCAAAAATACGTGGGTTTACACGTCGCTCTCCTCGTGGGGCTCGTGGTTTTGTATCAATTCACGCCGCTTAAAATTGAATGGGTTGGAATGGTCGTTATTGCCCTTTATACGGCCGTTTACGCGACGTTAATGATGCGCCGGCTGCGGCCATCAATTGACTCTGCATAAGATCAGTGCAAGCGGGCGCCTTGACGTTTTAACTCTTCTTGAAGCGCAGTCACCGAAAGCGCCTCAAATGCTTCATTGCGCTTTAACGAGAGTGCAGCTGCCGTGCCCGCGGCTTGTCCGGTGACGGCGCAGCACATCATGTTTCGTGTTGCCGCATGACTGACACGATCGCCACCGGTAATGCGGCCTGCACAAATCAGGTTTTCAACGCCTTTTGGCAGAAGCGTACGGTAGGGCAGTTGGAAATAGCGGCCAGTCGTGGGCAGGATTAAAATACCGTAGCCGTCGATAAATTCCGGGAAGATGCCGACAGACTCGTCGAAGCGCGCTTGCTCTCTCACGTCGAGTTCCGTCATGTTGTAGACCGCGTCGATCTTGCGAGTGTCTCTAATTCCAAGCGTCATTCCAAAGTTGCGGAGCTTTGCGCTTTCGCAGCCTGGCTGGAATTCTTGAAGCGCTCGAACCGCAAGCATGGCCTGCCGCCTTCCTTCCATCTCACCGTGAGTCAGATCGTTTGGATCCGTGCCGTCGTAGCCCAGCAGATGAACAAGGTTGAGGTACGTCAGATCACCTGCGTCATAGAGCGCGCCCCAAGTGCCTGAAATGGTGTCGAGATTCGGAGGGATCAGCCCTTCGGCCCGGGCGCGCTCGAACGGCTTGCGCAAAAAGGGCGAGAACATTTGATCTTCTTTGCCTGTGGTCTCTATCGTCCATTGGCCATAGGCCCAGTCTGCGTAGGTGTGGGGCGCCGCCTTTACATGGTCAATAAAACGCTGCTTGTTGACCCCGGAGAGGGAGAACATGACTGAGGCGCCAATCATGTCCTCCTTGGCCTGTTTCACCGTGGGCGCACCCGCTCGATAGGCCACGTCGGCATCGCCCGTGGCATCGATGACGCGCTTGGCCAAGATCGCCTCGCGTCCTGCTTTGCTCTCAACGATAGCGCCTTTGATGTGACTCCCATCCATAATCGGTGCGACAAACATCCGGTGGAGCATGGGGGTAACACCCGCTTCTAAAACCAAGTCATCGGCGACGGCTTTGAACGCCTCTCCATCAATGGCGTGGCTGTTAGATTGGGGTTCTTCCACAGCGGCTCCAGCGCGTTTAGCCCGTTCCTCAAACTCGATACCAATGCCTTCACTGTCGACCGTGGCGTCATGGCGGTACCAGGCAAATCCCTCAACACCCACTGCGGTGATATTGCCGCCGAAACACCCAAAGCGCTCGAGTAGGGTGACCTCAACACCGGCGCGCGCCGCAGCGAGTGCCGCCGCGAGGCCTGCAGGGCCACTGCCGACGACAAGTACATCCGTTGAGTGGATGACCTCAAGCTCTCTCGCCGGTTCCTTTATCTTCAAGCCTGACTCCTTTTATTCGCCCGCGAATGGGTTAGCGCGGCCACCTATTTTTGTTTGATTTTAGTCCGATTTGTCGGTTTTTTTGTTTGATGTTAGTCGCATTTGCCGGTATACCAAGAATAGCATTGTGAAACATGGGTATGCCATGCTTGTAACGCGGCGATTAGGCCTGCCGAGTAAGTAGCGACAAATCGATTAGGAGTAGCTTTTACAGTGCTCGTGTGCCCTTGGGGCCCTAACGTGAACAAAATTAAAAACAACTAAATTCAGAGGGGAACTACGACGTGAAAATAAAAGACTCATCTCAAAAGGTGTCATTTTTTAAGCGGCCGCTCGCGATGGCAGTTTCGACTGCATGTGGATTGGTAGGCGCAGCGACGGTCGTCATGCCGACCGAAGCGCAGGCTCAAATTGAAGAGGTGCTGGTCACAGCGACTCGTCGCTCTGAGAGTGTGCAAGATATCCCAATGAGCGTCAGCGTGTTGGGCGAGACCCAACTCGAAGATCTCAATATTTCCGATATGGAAGACTACATAATGATGCTTCCCAACGTGAGCTTTGTGACCTTAGGTCCGAGCTCGGGAGACCTCTATATTCGGGGTATCTCCAGTGGTGGTGAGAGCAGCATTGGCGCCAACCCCAGTGTGGCGGTGTACCTCGATGAGCAGCCCGTAACGGCGGTGGGCCAGTACCTCAACCCGCACGTTTACGACATTAATCGAATCGAAGTGTTGGCCGGTCCACAGGGCACGACTTACGGAGCGAATGCTCAGTCAGGCGCAATTAAGATTGTGACCAATGCACCGAGCACTGAGAAATTTGAGGGCGGTCTCAGCTTCAGCATGGGGCAACCTAAGTCGGGCGACTTTAGCCACCTGACGGAAGGTTTTGTTAATATTCCCCTGAGCGATCGTATGGCGCTTCGCCTCGTCGGTTACTACAAGCATGACGGCGGCTACATCGACAACGTTGCGGGTACGCACACGTTCCGTCAGGGCTACATTCGAGCGGGTCTTGATCCGACCAGTCCTCTGAATGAAGTGGCTGCCGATATTACCGTCGATAACGCCGATGTGGCCGAGAAGAACTTCAATGACGCCACCACCATTGGCGGCAGAGCGGCTTTGGCCATCGATCTCAATGACAGCTGGACGCTGACGGCATCAGCCATGATGCAAGAAGTCGAGGCTAACGGTGTTTGGGACCACGACCCGAGCGTCGGTGACCTGGAAGTCATGCGTTTACTGCCCGACTGGAGCGATGATGAGTGGACTCAATTTTCGTTAAAGCTCGAAGGTGAGCTCGCAGGCGGCACACTGACGGCATCGTATGGGGACCTTGATCGAGACACTGAGACGTACGCGGACTACTCGCTCTACAGTGACTACTACGTCTCTTATGGCTACGTGCAACCTTATTACGTGTGCTACGTGTCTTACACAGGTCAGTGCGAAGATCCTCGTGAGCAGTACACCAACACCACTAACATTTCACGTAAGAACTACGAGCTTCGCTACACGTCCGATGCAACCGAGCGATTGCGCTACATGGTGGGCACCTTTTACGTGGAGGTTGATACGGCTTCCGACAGTGATTGGCACGTACTGGGCTTGAATAATATTCCATCAATGGCGGTGGATGCGCCTGATATCTACTGGACCACGGACTTTGTCCGTTCCTACGAGGAAACGGCCTATTTCGGCGAGGTGTCTTACGATATTACTGACGCGCTAACATTGACAGGTAGTGCACGGCGCTTCGACTACGACAGTGGTCTTGATGGGTTCTCAGGGACTGTCTGGTGGCCCTGCGGTGGATTCGGTCCTCAGGGCGATCGTCCAGAAAGTAACTATGGCGTTGACTGTGCCCCTGAAGCACGCATCACCAAAGCGACCGACACGGTGAAGCGCATGTCACTTGAGTGGCAAGTCGATGACGAACTCATGCTGTATACGGCTTGGGGAGAGGGCTACCGACCCGGTGGATTGAATCGTTTCTGTTCGGTGAGAGCCATTGACGGTTTGGGTAATCAGGGTTCTTCAAATATCGGTTGTGAGTTCAAGGCGGACTTCCTGACCTCCACGGAGTTTGGCTTCAAGGCCACCTTCAATGGCGGCAAGACACGTGTAAACGGTGCTGCGTTTATGCAGAAATGGGAGGATTTTCAGTTCTCGCGCTTAGACACGTCAATCTCACCAACGACGCTGACGTTTAACGTGGGTAACGCGGAAAGTAACGGAGTCGAGTTCGACTTCGTCACGATGCTCAGCGACAACTGGACAGTCATGGGCGCGGCGAGCTTCCTTGAGGCCACACTGACCTCTGACTACCGGCGAAGCGACAGCAGTGTTAATCCAGATGCGCCGTCAGGCACCGCCTTACCGAGAGTCCCTGAAGTGAAGTGGAATATTTCTACTCGCTATGGCTTTGGTGACGATTACTTCGTACAGGCCGCTTACATGTACACCGGCAAGTCGTACAACAACCTCTTTGATGGAGGCACCATTTCCACTCAGCGACGGACTCAGCCTAGCTACAAGGTGCTCAATACGTCATTCGGTATTGAGAGAGAGACTTGGACTGCGCAGTTGTATGTCCAAAACCTGACCGATGAGCGCGGAACGGTATGGCAGAACGCGGTGACCTGGGACGAGCGAGTCACAATCAACCAACCACGCAGTGTGGGTGTGAGCTTTACGCAGCGGTTCTAATGCCTTGCGCTTCGGTGCAGCCCAAGAAAGGGGTGTCATTAAGTGACACCCCTTTTTTTATGCACGTGCTTGCCCTAAATTCCTTACATCAACGCTACTGAGAGAACCGATCCTTATGTCCCTCGTTGAAAACCTGTTTGAGCAGACGAAGACTGCGCTGCGTGACAGTAAGCCGAGTGAGGCTGCTGAGCTTGCGGCCCAAGCACTGATATTGTCACCCGACGATATGCGTCTTGTGCTGTTGCGCGGTGTTGCGTTGCGGCGCTCAGGCAATAGCCTTGAAGCCGAGTCGTACTTACGCCGCATTATCAACGAACAGTCATCGGTTCCTCTGGCGCATCATGAACTTGGCCTGGCACTCAGTGCCAGGGGTCGATTAGCCGAGGCCATTGCATCAGTTGACGTCGCGGTTGCGCTTGATCCTAATTTACTGACTGCTTGGAGAGACTTGTACCAGCTTCATGCGGCGCAGGGAGACGACTCAGCTGCCGCTGATGCGTATCGCCGCTCTCTGGGTCGAAAAGACTTGGATCCGCTATTAAGTCGTGCACTTGATTACATTGAAAAAGGGCGCTTGGGTCTGGCAGAGGGCATCTGTCGAGAGTATTTAAAAAGACGACCACACGATGTTGATGCGATTCGTCTACTGGCGGAAATTGCGATTACGTTGGGTGTCCTGGATGAGGCGATTGTCTTACTTGAACGCTGTTTAGCGCTGGCGCCTAACTTCACTATCGCGCAGGCGAACTATGCGACGGCCTTGGCGCGGAGTCAGAAGTTCGATGAGGCGCTGCAGAAGACTCAGGCGCTGCAAGAAGAGCAGCCCACTAATTTGTCCCACAAGGTTCAGCATGCAGCCATATTGGCCATGGCGGGTCGCTTCGAAGCTGCTCATCTCAAGTTTGAGGAAGTGCTTGAGCACATTCCTGATAACGCAAAAGTCTTGACCAGTTACGGTCACGCACTGCGCTACGGTGGACGCGGTGAAGACGCGGCAATCGCCTACCAAAAAGCGATTAAAGCAGAGCCGAGTGCGGGAGAGGCCTACTGGAGTTTGGCGAATTTAAAGACCTTCAGGTTTGACAATACTCAGATTACGTCCATGCGTCGTGAGTACGCGGCCATGGAAAAATTGGGTCCTGATCGTTATCACCTCGCCTTCGCCCTCGGTAAAGCACTTGAAGACAGTGGCGATTTTGAGCACTCGTTTGCGGCTTACGCTGACGGTAACGCGATAAAACACAAGTTTAGCTCATACACCGTCGCAAGAACCGGAAGTGAAGTCGATAACATGATCGCGCATTGTTCGAGCGATTTGCTGGACGCCGGTGGGCACCCATCAGAAGCCCCCATTTTTATTCTAGGTTTGCCACGAGCGGGCTCAACGCTGTTAGAGCAAATTTTGGCCAGTCACTCACGTGTTGAGGCAACGGCCGAGCTGCCTATTATCAGTCAGATTGCCGGAGAGCTGAGTGGCACGCGTAAGCGATCCGAAAAAACCCAGTATCCGCAATGTTTGGTTGACCTAAGTCTCGAGGAACGACATGCACTCGGGCAACGCTACCTCGATGGCGCGGGTAAGTACCGTACCGACAAGGCGCGGTTCATTGATAAAATGCCCAATAACTGGATGCACATTGGTTTAATTAAGACGATATTGCCGAACGCAACCATCATCGACGCAAGACGACACCCTATGGCGGCGTGCTTTGCCAACTTTAAGCAATTGTTTGCGAGGGGGCAGGAGTTTACCTACGGTCTTGAAGACCTCGGTCATTACTATGCTGATTATTTGCGACTCATGGACCACTGGCACGCTGTTTTCTCCGCCGGCGTCATGACGGTGCACTACGAAACCGTTGTTGAGGACTTAGACACACAGGTCCGAGCCATGCTCGACCACTGCAGCCTGGATTTTGAAGAACAATGCCTTCGCTATTATGAAAAAGACCGTGCAGTCAGAACCGCCAGTTCAGAACAAGTCAGGCAGCCCATTTACCGCGACGCGCTGTCGGTATGGCAAAAGTACGAGCATCATCTTGGCCCACTGAAGGCGGTTTTGGATAAGAAAGGCGTGGCGTACTAACGCGTTCCTTCAACATGAAGAAGTGAAAATAGGCTACTCTGCCTTCTCATTATAAAAATAAGACTAGGACGCTGTATGACGCAGGCTGTAGATCGCGTTAATTTTGTTTTGACAATTTCGGTGATGTTGGCGCTTGCCATTCCTCTGTTGTTATTCCCAGAAGCCAGTGCACTGGCACTGCAGACCGCCTATAACTGGTTAGCAACCAACTTCGGGTGGCTTTATATTTTAACGGCAATTACAGCGTTTGGTGCCGTCCTGTTCATCGCCTTTGGGCCCTATGCTCGGGTAAGGCTTGGTGATGAGGCGCCTGAATTTAGCACCGCAAGTTGGATTGCGATGTTGTTCGCTGCCGGTATTGGCTCGGGAATGATGTACTGGGCGTCTATTGAGTGGGCCTTTTATGTCGATACACCCCCCTTTGGCGTAGAGCCCAGATCAGCCGAGGCGTATATTTGGGCCTCGTCGTTTGGGTTACACCACTGGGGTTTGGTCGCCTGGTCTTTTTACTGCTTGCCCACGTTAGCCATTGCTTATCCGTTCTATGCTCGGGGTGTCTCCAAGCTTAAGTACAGTATTTCAGCATCGCACTTCATCAAAGGTGGTGAGTCTTCGATTGGCGCGCGACTGATGGATAGTTTTTTCATGGTGGCCCTCGTTGGCGGCATCGCCAGTTCGCTTGGTTTTTCAACGCCGATGATCGCAGCCTTAGTGTCACGGTTGACGGGTATTCCAGAAAGCTTTGGAATGGAGCTGGTGGTTGTCGGGGTTTGTGTCGTCATGTTTGGAACCAGCGTATGGTTGGGGCTTAAAGCCGGTATTAAGCGGCTCAGTGACTTTAATATGGTTCTGGCGGGCGCGCTGTTGCTGATGATTCTTTTGGCGGGCGATACCGTTTTCTTGTTGCGAATGGCCATTAATTCAATCGGACACACGCTGCAAAACACGGTCGCCATGATGTTCTGGACGGACCCTGTGAACAACACCGGATTCATCGAGGATTGGACCATTTTTTACTGGGCCTGGTGGCTTGCCTATGGCCCGTTTATTGGGATTTTCGTGACCCGAATATCCAAGGGTCGGTCGCTGCGAGAAGTCGTTCTTGGCATGCTGGGGATGGGCTCGATGGGTGTTTGGCTGTTTTACCTCATCGTAGGCAATCACAGTTTGGGCCTGCAGGTCAGTGGTGAAGTCGATATTCTGGGCGTCATGGCAGAGTCAGGTGGGAATCAGGCCATTATTGCAGGGCTCGACGCATTGCCCTTTGCCGGTCTCTTCATCGTCGGGTTCATTTTACTGTGCAGCATATTCACCGCGACGACCTACGATAGCGCGTCTTATGTGTTGGCGGCGAGTGCCACTAAGTCGTTAAAGCCATCAGAGGATCCTGCGCAGTGGCATCGCGTATTTTGGGCGGTCGCGATTACCATTTTACCCATTGCGCTCATGTACGCCGGGGGTCTTAAAGAGGCGCAGACAATCACGCTTGTGGTGTCACTGCCTCTGGTCTTGACGTTCTGGCTTTCCGGAATTTCGTTACTTAAATCGTTACAGGAAGATTATGGGGACCAAAGCAAAACCTAAGTTGCTTCCCCGACGGTGGGGACTGTCGCTGTGAGCGATCAGCAGGTCGCCGTGGTGACGGGGGGAGCCTCCGGTATCGGTGCGGGTATTGCGTCAGCGTTGAGCGCGGATGGGCTTGATGTTTTTGTCCTGGATAACAACCCACTGCATGTCGAGGCTTACAATACGAGTCATGCACTGGCTCGTGCGCGTTTGTGTGACGTGACGAGTCCTCAGTCGGTCGCAGACGAGATCGCAGGAATCATTCAGGTCGCCGGGCGGATTGATGTACTGATCAACAACGCCGGAGTTTCGGGTCCCACAGCGCCGGTAGAAGATGTTTCCCCCAAAGAGTGGCAGCAAACGCTCGATGTGAGTTTGAGTGGCGCATTTCATTTGACGCGCGTTGTCGTGCCGATCATGAAGGCGCAGCGCACGGGTGTAATCATCAATATCTCATCCAATGCAGGTCTCACCGGATGCCCAAATCGATCGCCCTATGTGGCGGCAAAGTGGGCGCTGATAGGGCTGACTAAAACATGGGCGATGGAGCTCGGGCCGCACAATATCCGGGTTAATGCCCTCTGTCCTGCCAGTGTTGATGGCCCGCGTATTGAGGGTGTTATTGAACGCGATGCGAGGGCGCGTGGCGTGTCCGCAGAGCAAATACGTCAAGTCTACGAGCAACAGAGCTCGCTTCAATGCTTTACACAGGTGGAGGATGTGGCGGCTATGGTGTGCTTCCTTGCCAGTCATCACGGCGCCAGAATTTCGGGTCAAGCGATTGGACTTGACGGTCACACTGAAACCCTGGCCAATTGGCTAGACAGTCGTTGAGACGAATTCTATGACGC
>JABIZW010000014.1 GCA_018666295.1 Halieaceae bacterium | reverse complement strand
TAGTTCCCACCATCGGTCGCACTGGCGAGGTCAGCCGGCCAATCGGCACGCGGTTTCAAACCACGACCGGCAGGAAGACAAGCCCGCACCACCGCGACGCGTGAGAGATGTTTACGCTCTATAACGGCGTTCGTAAACTGGGTCGTGCCAATCGTGAGCAGCGACACCACCTTGGGGTCCTGGTCTTTTAACACCGCTGACAGCGCGGTCTCAATGCCTGATGCGACGTCTTCGCTGGTCGTCGTTTTCGTCCTGGCGACAACTGCATTACCGTCCATGAGTACCGCGTCAGTATGGGTCCCGCCCACATCTAAACCAATTCGCATGCTAGGGCCTCACCTTCCAGACGCGTGTTACGAGCGCATAAATAAGGCCTGAAGCGATTGCGGAATCCAAAGCAGCGACGCTGGTAATACTCGCAATAAGCCCTTCGGCTCCGGCCAGTGCAATCGCCGCACCGGCAAGCCAGGCCACTAGCGCCGGTCGGTTGATGGGTTGATCATCTTCTACCTGTGTCACCCGATAGACGCTAGGCCTGATCAGGAAGTGGTCAATAATAATAACGCCGGCAACCGGTATGAAGACCACTGACAGGTAAAAGAGAAAAGTGACGAAACTATCCAAGATATTAAGCAACCCAGCCGAGACACCAATCACACCCAACACAACGGTGACCTGACGCGCATTGAGGGACGGAAACGAGGCAGTGACGCCCAAAACAGCGCTATAGAGGTTTAGGGTATTCAGTACCCATGATCCGGCGATAATAATAATAAACGCGCCTACCCCCAACCCAAGCGTGAGCATAATACTGATGATGTCTTGCGTGCCTAGCGCCAAAGCGGCCGCAGCTGCAACCCACATAACGAAGGGCTGGGCAATCAGGTAACTCGATGTTCCCGTGATAACTGCGCCCTGCCATGATCGGAGAAATCGGGAAATGTCGGGCATGATAATGGCCCCAATAACGATGGAGCCGACAATGGCAGAAATGCCATCACCCAGACTCATTCCCCCCGGAACGATGTGCGCGATCGGCTCCGAGTGCCCCATAGCGGCGAAGAGTAATGCCACAGCGACAAAAACGAGCACTGGGATCATCAGTGTCGACACAAGATTAATGGCCCGAAAACCAATGATGGTCGTTGCGGTAATCAACGCACTGGCCCCAACGGTCACACCCAACTCGGGCGGCACCACATTAAAGAAATCCTCAGACAAACCTGCGATGGCCAGACCAAAGAGATTCAGGTTGATACCAAACCAACCCAGAAGCGAGACCGAAAACGCTAGATTGACCAGTCGCGCGCCCGTATCACCAAACGCGAGTCGCACAAGCAGGTACGAGTTAAAACCCGTACGAGCGCCAATTGAACCCATTAAGGATCCCACTAAAAAAATGATGAAAGACCCGCCTAAAATGGCTGGGAGTGTGAGCGCCTCGCCGACACCACCGCCGACTTCAATACCCGCAATGAAAGTGGGTAAAGAAAATGACACCATAGAGGCGACTGCCGCCACACGAAAAGACGCCACCCGAGCCCCTCGCGGGACGGCATGAGTTGAAAACTCATCGTGCTCAGGTTTTGTGCTCATGGCCTGCCAGACTCCAACATGCGAAAAATTCGCGCAGGACCGTTGTACCACTAAATACGCCCTGTAGTGGTGTGCTCATTATTTTTAATCAAAAAAAAAGCCCACGACGTCAGCCGCGGGCCTTTTTTATGTTCTTTGGGCGTTCAGCTTACATCGAGTAAGAGAATCCGAGAACGAGCGTCCGACCACGAGGACCCACAGGCCATGCGGTCTGAGTTGAATAAGGCACCTCATCATCCACGTTGTTAATGGCAGCAAAGATTGAAAGCTCATCGCTCCACTGATAATTACCGTTAATGTCGGTGATCATGACCGATTCGAAGAACCCGGCGTCACCATAAACCGCCTGGTTCCCGTAAAGTCCCAAGACTTCCTCGATCTCATCAACGCCTTGCTTGCTCTGGTAAACCGTCTGCACGCTCAGAGCGAAGGGGCCACGATCCCAAGAGATATTAAGAGAGCCTGCGACTTTGGGTCGCTGAATTTCCTTGAGCTCTGGATCAATATCGGACTCATCGAGCG
Organism: Halieaceae bacterium; assembly: GCA_018666295.1. GTDB lineage: Bacteria > Pseudomonadota > Gammaproteobacteria > Pseudomonadales > Halieaceae > Luminiphilus. The sequence continues at coordinate 1,981 of JABIZW010000014.1, read as the reverse complement.
GGTTAAAGAACCGGTTGAGGTGAGTCTGACGAGAGGCGACCGCGCGGACACGGAAGTTGTTGTCCCCCATGGCAAACTCGTAAGCGGCAGAAATATCCACACCCTCTGCTTCCAACTTGGCAAAGTTAATTTGCCCCGTTTCTAGGAAGTTCAAGCCACCATCGGCGCGACGGGTGAACGAGTTGCAAAACCCAAGATTCGGGTAGTTCCCTGAGTCGTAGCAGCCTTTCAAAATATCATCCGCGCTAACAGCCGAGATAGCATCGTCAATTGCGACGTCCCAATAATCGACCGACAGCGTCAAGCCATCGATGTTGCTGGGCGTAAGCACGACGCCGAAGGTTTCAGTGTCAGCAACCTCCTCGCTCAAGTTGGGGTTACCCCCTGACACGCCGTTAAAGCGCGCAGTGAGCGGGTTGGTCCAGTCGTAGGCACCATCGGTGAAGATAGTGTCTTGAGAGACACCCGACGCAGAGAGCGCCGCGACACAGTTTGCCTCACGAACCGCGGTGCCGTTGTTCACGTTGGTCGATGCACAAGGGTCCGAGGAAGCTGCGATAAATATGGGCAGCCGAGGGTCAAATAACTCTGAAATATTGGGCGCTCGAACCGCCTCTGAGATCGTCGCTCTAAAGCGAATATCGTCGTCAGGGGCCCAAGTCAAACCAAACTTCCACGTTGTCGCCTGACCCAATGTCGAGTAATCCGCTTGACGAACCGCGCCGTCCACAGTGAGCTCGCGCGCAAGAGGGCGATCAACAAAGATCGGTAAACGCACTTCAGCAAACACGTCGGTCACGTCGTAGTCGCCCTTTGTGTTGAACTGCTGAGTATTGTCAAACGAGGTGTAGGAGTTCAGCCAAGGCGACACGTCACTGACCAGTTGACCAGGCTGGAAAGACGAGGTTGCAGGTAGAACACCCAGCGTTATCGGATCGAGTTTGTTGTCACTTGACTCATCCCGATATTCAACACCCACCGCGTAGCCAAGCGGTCCATCTAAAACGCTATCAAGCACATCAAATGAACCCACTGCCGTCACGTTGACAACGAACTGTTCGATTTCAAGCTCGTCCGTGAGAGACGCTGTCACGAAATCTTGCGCTTCAGCACTGGCCGAATAGGTACCAAACGGGTTTAAGGGCGCACATTGACCGCTCCCTGGAGTGAACGAGTAGTAGGCGTTACTGGCGTAAGCGCCGTCAGCATATCCATTGGAACCTGCGAAGTAATCGATCTCATAAAATGCACTAGGATCGAGATCCGAACGACAAACAGCGTTTCCATTCGCATCGAGAACGGCATCAATCGACGCGTAAAGACGGTCAAGATAAATGGCCGACGTTTGAGATTTCTGATTAAAAATACCCTGATTGACAGAGAACTCGATCGAGTGCCCGTCCGCAGGCTGCCATTCCAATCCTGCAACAAAGCGCGTCGTCTCTCGCGTGTACTTTTCAGGGTTGTTTTCACTAAAGTCCAACGGATCTTGAGTCAGAAGAAGATAACCGACTTGGTCCATGACCGGCTGAAGTTCGGCCGGTAGGAACGCATTATCCGGCAAAATGGCTAACGTGTCGTAGAACGTATCCTGCTCCGTAAACGTCATCGTTTCGGCGCGTACGTACTTTGTTTCCAAGAAGCCGCTAAGCGTATCGCTGAACTCGTAGTTGACGTTAAAGTTCACTACTTGGCGGTCTGTCTTTGGGTACAGTGAGTCACGGTTGAACCTGACACGCCCGCCGTCACCGCCCGTCCCCCAGAGGCCGTCAATGACGGTACCGTCTTGATTGACACGCACGGTTCCGTCTGACCCTGTAATCCAGCAGCCAGCAAGATAGCCTACTCGACCACCCTCTGATTCCTGACAGTCAGCAATGCCATTATTGTTGAGATCAATATACGTATCACCGCGCCCACCAAAGCCGGGGGCAACGGAGCCCTCTTGTGAGGTTAGCCAGAACCGAGGATCCTGAACCAC
>JABIZW010000025.1 GCA_018666295.1 Halieaceae bacterium | reverse complement strand
CGGCGCATGGGGCAACTCACGGGCACCTGTTTCCAACGTTGTGCCGGCCTCGACACGCTGAGTGTCCTCTTTTCCATTACATTTGATATCGATAAAAAACACGGCACCGCATACCACGAGCGTTATCTTGCCTTTCTTAAGAAGGCGCAGGCGCGCAACTTAATTGTCGGCGCCGGAATGACGGACCCCAAAGGCGATCGAAGCAAGCGTCCCAGCGACCAGGCTGACCCCGATCTGTTCATGCACGTGACACGCCGCACGGACAAAGGTCTATACGTTAAGGGCGCCAAAGCGCATATGACCGGTGGCCTCAATTCACACTGGATCTGCGTCATGCCCACCATGAATATGCTCGAGTCAGACAAAGACTATGCGGTCATTGGCATGATTCCAGCAACCGCACCGGGCCTTACCTACATTTACGGGCGGCAGTCCTGTGACACCCGTGCGCTTGAAGTGGGTGACATTGACAAGGGCAATGCGCAATACGGCGGTCAAGAAACACTCGTGATCTTCGATGATGTGTTCATTCCTTGGGCCCACGTTCTCATGGACGGTGAGTACGAATTTGCTCAAGAACTGGTGTCGCGTTTCACCGCCTACCACCGCGCCAGTTACGTTTGTAAAACAGGGCTTGGTGACGTCATGATCGGCGCCGCATCCAGTGTTGCTGAAATGAATGGGGCGGAAACCGCAAGCCACGTGCGTGACAAACTCGTCGAGATGACGCACCTTAATGAGACGATTTACTCCTCGGGTATCGCCTCGTCTTACGAAGCCAAGCAGCACGAGAGCGGGGCGTTTATTAACGACCCGATTCTTGCCAATATCTGCAAGCACAACGTGACCCGTTTCCCCTATGAGATCTCGCGCCTTGCACAAGACTTAGCGGGCGGACTCATGGTGACACTGCCGTCACAGGCCGACTTCGAGCACGAGACTATTGGTCCCAAGCTCGACAAGTACCTGCAGGGCAAGTCTTCAGTCAGTACTGAAGATCGAACGCGAATGCTGCGACTCATCGAAAACATGACCTTAGGGCGCAATGCTGTCGGGTATCTGACCGAGTCAATGCACGGTGCCGGCTCACCGCAGGCGCAGCGCATTCAACTTCTGCGCGAAACCGACTTTGGAAAAAAACAGTCGCTCGCCCGACGTCTCGCAGGCATTATCGCTACCGATCACGACACGCAGTAACACAAAATCTAATAGTACGGGACGTCCACTGCGAGGCGTCCCTGCCCACTCAGGTCGTTATGTCCCGAATACATGCAACGCTCAGCTCGCCGTACTTTCTCGGTGCAGCCGCCATTTTTTTTGCCTCCTGCATGAATGCCATGATCAAGGGTCTGTCGGTCTATGAGAGCGTTATTGTCATTACCGCTTGGCGCTACGCACTGGGTGCTCTTTTAGTCTCAACACTATGGCTACTCTTTCGACCCCCACTACCCGGCTGGAAATCAGTGCCTTTTCATCTGTTCCGAGGCTTTTTCCAGATCTGTGCGGCGAGTTTGTTTTTCTGGTCGGTCACTCAAATTCCTCTGGCCACCGCAGCAGCGCTGGGACTCACGGGTACATTAATGATCGGTCCACTGGCGTGGCTACTGATGCGAGAGCCGTTAAAACGCGACGTCATTATCGGCACGGTGGCAGGATTCGCGGGCGCCATGTTCATTGTGAACAACGAGACGCAATTATTTTCAGGCACAACAGAGGGACCTGTGCTGGGTTATCTTGCGCCGATCCTCGCCTCGCTGTGCCACTCTATTTCCGTGGTGCTACTGAGGTTTCGATCGCAGAGCGAGAACCCCATCGCTGTCGCTTTCTTTGCCAACACATTGCCGGCGCTTTACGTCATTCCCGTCTTCTTTTTAGTCGACAGCCAGCCCACGACCGCGCTTTTCAGTGGCTACGTGGTGTCCGCGTTTTTTGGCGTCAGCTTTTGGTCGCTAACAACCCTTGCCTACGCACGGGCCCCTGCCGCGAGGTTGGCGCCGATCACCTACAGTCAGCTCATTTGGGCAGCAGTGATCGGCTTCTTTATTTTTGGCGAATTTCCCGGCGCCTCGACGTGGTCGGGTGCCGCCATCATCGTTGCGGCCTGCTTGTACGTCATGCGTTCGGGCAACAAGACAGCCTGACACGCACAAGCATTGTCATTGGTCTAACGGATTAAACAGAGCGCGGTACACGAGCAAATTCCAAGTGAGAGGTCATGGTTTTGATCGCACACCGCTGAGCGCCCACGCGCGAAAGCGCAGGTGCATTCGAGCGACAGACTCACATACACTGAACGCACAGTGGTGCAATTTTCAATAAGTGAGGCCTTAATGAGCAACGGCTCAAAAAACGACACCTTTGATGCAGGCCGCGTCGGTCGGCTCGCGGCATTAATCGCGGTGGGTGGATTCCTCTTTGGCTTTGACGCCTCGGTTATTTCCGGTGTGGTGGGTTACATCAGTACCGACTTTTCGCTCACTGACTTAGAGATCGGGCTGGTGGTTGGTGCACCGACAATAGGCGGCCTTATTGGGGGTGTTTTATCAGGTTTCATTGCCGATGCCATAGGCCGAAAACGGGTCCTCCTAGGCCTTGGGGTACTTTATTTGGTCTCCGCAGTCATCAGCGCCTTGGCACCCAGCTACCCAACCTTGGTTTTCGCTCGTGCCATGGGTGGGCTTGCGTTCGCCTCGCTCAGTATCGCCCCGATGTACATTGCCGAAATTGCGCCGGAAAAGAGGCGCGGCTTTTACGTGTCGTTTAATCAGTTTGCGATCGTTCTTGGGTTTAGTGCCGCCTACTTTGCTAATTACGCATTGGTGTCAGCGAGCCAGCTTGAGAGTCACTGGATTCGCGCACTGGCCATAGACACACTCACCTGGCGCTGGATGCTGGGACTTGAGATCCTGCCCGCACTGGTATGGTTGGTAGCCTTAACACGTGTCCCCGAGACGCCGCGCTGGCTTGCGTTGAACAACAGAGAAGACGAGGCACAGCAGTTACTGGCAACCCTGCAAGAGGCATCGGTTGCCGAGGTAACCTTTGAGGCGATAAAACGCTCTGGTGATGAAACAATGGGGCAGTTGAAGAAGCTCAAAGAGCTGGTCTCGCCTTCGCTGCGCGTCCCCTTCTTTATTGCCATATCCGTTGGCATCGTCCAGCAGATAACGGGCATCAATGCCGTATTTTTCTATGCACCGACCATTTTTGAACAAAGCGGTGTGGGCACTAATGCCGCCTTTGCGCAGGCGACGGTCGTTGGCTTGACCAATGTGCTCTTTACCGTCGTCGCCATGGTGCTCATCGATCGGTTAGGGCGGAAACCACTTCTGATTGCGGGCCTTGCTGGGATCATTGTCAGTATGTCACTCGTCAGTTACGGCTTTGGACAAGCGACCTACACACTCACAGAAACCTCTGTCAGCGCGCTCGAGATCGACGCAAAGAGCAAAGACAATCTGAGGGCACTCTCGGGTACCGTCTTTCAAAGTGACGTTGCCTTCAAGGAGGCCGTTGCCGCACAGATCGATCCACAGGTGGCTCGAAACCATGAGTCCGCCATTATTGCCTCAGCGATTTCGGTGAACGCGGTCCTCGTGCTCGCTGGTATCTTGGGCTTCGTGGCGTCCTTTGCCATCTCACTGGGTCCTGTCATGTGGGTCTTATTTTCCGAGGTATTTCCTAATCGAATCAGAGGCATTGCCATTGGTGTCGCCACCATCTTTAACAGCGGTGCCAGCTTCCTTGTGCAGTTTTTGTTTCCGTGGCAACTCAACACCTTCGGTACGTCTACAACGTTTGCCCTGTTCGCGTTCGTAGGCCTGCTTGGCCTGGGTCTAATTTGGCGTCTTCCCGAAACAAAAGGTGAAACCTTAGAACGTCTTGAAACGAAGCTCGCGTGACTCAGGACATCAACCGCCACCCGGTACAGAACCCAGTACTCAGGGGTTTCAATCCTGACCCATCACTCGTCAAGGTCGAGGACGTCTACTACATGGCGACCTCCACCTTTGAGTGGTTTCCGGGGATTCAGGTGCATCGATCCAACGACCTCACTGAGTGGGCGCTCGTCGCGCGACCACTCGATGAAAAGCGCCTGCTCGATATCGTCGGTGTACCTGATTCCTGTGGCGTTTGGGCGCCTTGTCTGAGCTTTGCCAATGGGCTCTTTTACCTGGCCTACACCGTGGTAAAACGCTTCG
>JABIZW010000015.1 GCA_018666295.1 Halieaceae bacterium | reverse complement strand
TCATCCACATCGAATACAATCTTGTCGCCCTTGGAAACGTCGGGCCACATTTCGAGCACTTGTGCTTCCCAAGCCGCTCTTCGCGCATCATTAAGCCCAAGATGGTTCCACTCCTTCTCCGTTTGCTTTGCGAGAAATCGTCCTGAAATATTACGGCGGTAAGTCAGCAGAAATCGAAAGGAATGATCGGGCGCTTCCCACTCACCCGATAGGGTATAAAGCTCCGAGTCAAACACCTTAAAAAAAGCCACGTTGAGCTCAGATCGTCCCACCAGCGACAGCGGGCGTAACGCCTCGAGTGGGATACTGGGCGACATAACGGCACTCACCGAGTCGTCCATGGGCTCGGCCGATGCAAAGGCAGACGCCGTAATAATGCTGGCGAGCGTCACTGCCTTTACCAGTGCTCTCACGCAGCAGGCGCCTCCCGCTGACTAAATCGCACCATGAGCGGCAGCATGATCATCCATAGTGGCACTAGGATCATCATGCTGGTGACATCACCGAGCGGTAGCGCGACTGCACCGAACTTGGCACCCGCGAGGTAGTTCGCGGGCGCAATGGCACCCAACACAATGGGTCTCCACCAAGTAGCCGACAGAAAGGCCATCGCGCGAGGTAATACCGTGGGAAATACCAGCCAAAGACAGACCATCCAAAGTGGGAAAAAAGCATCACCGAAGTCATAGACACCCGCGACTGCGAGGGAAAAATCAACACCAATGCCCAACGCGGCAGCAGGCAAGACGCGCAGCAATTCCAACCGAATGTTTGAAACTGCGGCATAGTGGAAGGCAATAAGCGCTGCCGTGAGGAGCATCCAGTCTTCTCGCCCCAACACGCAGCTAAACCAAGTAACCTGGAACCAGAGGGCGTTAAACCACGTTTTTTCGATCAATATCATGGTGCTGATACGGCCGAATCAGACCTTAAGATCGCTAGAACTTAAGATTTTGCGCCAAAATGGTGTGCCGTCTTGTCGAGGCCGTCCACAAGCTTTGCGACGAGTGCGTCGATCTCACCTTTTGTGGTCACAAAGGGCGGGGACATAATCATGGCGTCCCCTGTTTGGCGCACCATGAGTCCACTCTCAATCGCACGGTCACGACAATAAACGGCGGCGCCAGATTCGGGTGCCAAGCGCTCGCGGCTCGACTTGTCTTTCACCAGTTCGACCGCCGCAAGTAATCCTTTTGCTCGCACTTGACCCACAATAGGATGATCGCTCAGTGTTTGCAGCGCAGCTTCAAAGTAAGGCGCCAACACCGTCGCCGACTGATGAATGATATCGGTGTGCTCTAGCACATCCATCGTTGCCAGTCCTGCAGCGCAGGAGGCGGGATGACCCGAATAGGTCAAGCCATGTGCAAACTCACCTCCGTGGCCCAGAAGTACATCTGCAACTTTGTCGCTGACCAGGCAGCCGCCTAAAGGCATGTACCCGTTGGTCACTGCCTTGGCAAACGTGATCAAGTCGGGCTTGGTCTGGTAAGTCTCGAAACCAAACAGGTTCCCCGTTCGGCCAAAACCACAAATAACCTCGTCCGAAATAAATAGAATATCGCGCTCATCCAGAATTTTTTGAACTGCGGGCCAATAGGTGTCGGGCGGAATGATCACACCACCAGCACCCTGAATAGGCTCGGCAATAAAGGCAGCGACCTTTTCCTCACCCAGTTCATCAATCTTTTTAGCCAGCTCATTTGCAGCCCAAAGACCAAACTCATCGGGACTCTTGTCGCCACCGAGCTCGAACCAATGGGGCTGCTCGATGTGATGAATATAATCAAGACCCTCGGTCTGATCATGCATAGCGCTCATGCCGCCGAGTGATCCTGCAGCGATGGTACTGCCGTGATACGCATTTTTACGGCTGATGATGAGTCGCTTCTCAGGCTTACCCAGCAGCTGGTAATAGCGATGAACAAACTTAATTTGAGTGTCATTTGCCTCGGAACCCGAATTCGTAAAAAACACTTTATTGAAGTTCGCGGGCGCCATGGTGCTCAGTCGGGTTGCCAGCTCAACGGCGGGTTGATTAGAGCAGCGAAAGAAATTGTTATAAAAGGGCAGTTCCATCAGCTGATCAGCAACCGCGCGCTTAATACCGTCCTGGCTGTAGCCCAAACTGCAGCACCATAAGCCAGACATGGCGTCTTGGATCTTGTTACCGTCAGAATCATAGATGTAAATATGTTCGGCGCGACTAACGATCCGACCGCCGTTTTCTGCGTAATCACGGAAGTCAGTAAATGGGTGCAGGTGATGCTGTTGATCAAGTTGTCGCAGTTGATTCGTTTCTAGGGTCGCATTCACGGTATCATCTCCAGTTAGTCGTTGTATTTTCCACAAGCTCACGCGCTTATGCCGTACCCCGATCGGGTAAGGGTCGTTTTTATTACAGGAATACCGAACAGCTATGGTGAATGAAGAATATAGGGGTCTTGTCTATCCGTGGGGTAGGCAGAGCCCAGTGGAGTGCGGTCAACCGCTCGAAGTGGCGCCCGGCGTTTGGTGGGTGCGTTTCGCAATGCCCGGCGGTCTCGACCACATTAACATTTGGCTTTTAGAAGAAGCCGAAGGTTGGACGGTGGTCGACACGTGCTTGAAGCTCGACAGCGCTAAAGCGCAGTGGGAGTCGCTGTTCACGGGCTTCATGCAAAATAAGCCTATTTTGCGGGTCATCTGTACGCACCTCCATCCAGATCACATTGGTCTGGCCGGGTGGCTTTGCGAACGATTCGACTGTGAAGTTTGGATGACGCGAAGCGAATACCTCAATGGCAGCCTCTTGCTCAGCTACACCTCAGACGATCTACCCAGTACGGCGCTTCAGTTTTACAAGCGCGCAGGGTTTAGCGAGGAGCAATTAAACACGTACCAGCAACGGTTTGGCACGTTTGGCAAGATGTCAGCGCCGCTGCCCCACAGCTATCGTCGGATTGTTGATCTTGAGACGATTAATATTGGTGACCACTACTGGCAAGTCGTCATCGGTCAGGGCCATTCACCGGAACACGCATGCCTTTATTGTCCAGGCCTTAAATTGATCATTGCTGGGGACCAAATTCTCCCAAGAATCACGCCTAACGTCTCGGTCTTCCCCACGGAACCCGACGGCAACCCCTTGGAATACTGGCTTTCTTCTAATACACGGCTGTTGGATATTTTACCCGAAGACCTGTTGGTACTTCCGGCCCATCAATCGCCTTTTAGAGGTGCTAAAACACGACTCAATCAAATCATTGACAGCCACAGACAGTCACTGGCGCTGCTCTACAAAAATCTGGCTGAATCAAAGACTGTACCCGAATGTTTTATTTACCTGTTCAATCGGGAGCTTAAAGAACACGAGGTGCATTTGGCGACAGGAGAAACGATCGCGCATTTAAACTACCTCTTACAGCGAGGTAATGTGACGCGCGAAATCAATTCAGAGGGACTGTATACCTACCGCGCAAATCCCAACTCACAGTTCATTCATGCAGATGACGTCGCTGCTTAATCGACTGATTGCAAAGGCTGCACGTTACCTCTACCTTCGGCGGCACCAGAAGGCATGGGGTGATGAGCCTCAGCTGGCGGTGTCTGTCAGTAATTTGTGCGTTGAGCTTGAGGGACGTCAAGTGGGTCTGCGCATGTATCACGGGCAGCCCGATAAGCCGATGGTCATTTACGCCCACGGTGGTGGCTTTGTCATTGGTAGCCTCGAGACGCACGACCGATTCTGTCGCGCCTTAAGTGTCGGTAGCGGCTGCAGCTTGGTGTCGATCGACTACCGGCTAGCGCCGGAGCACACATTCCCCGCCGCCCACGACGATTGCCTAGAGGCCACAGAATGGGTGATTGGAAATCTCGAAAATCTCGCGCCAAACAACGGTCTTTTTATTTTAGCCGGCGACAGTGCGGGCGGTAACATTGCAATTGCATCGACGCTCGCACTTCAACATCGCCACGGCATTGCCGGCTGCCTTGCGATCTACCCAGCAACTCAACACTATATTAGCGATCTACCGTCGCATACAGAGCATGCGAAATCGGGTCTCGTTCCTGCGCGTAATATGCGATGGTTCTGTGACACTTACCTCGATTCAATGGCGCCAGCGGACCCTGTCTTGGAGCGTATTTTCCCTGGCCGGCGAACGTCACTGAATCACTTCCCCAGAACGCTAATTATCACCGCTGAGCGGGATCCGATCCGCGACGACGGCGCCCGCTTCGCGGTTCGGCTGCACCGATCGAGTTGCAAAATCACCTACAAGCACCTAGATCGTGCAAGCCACGGATTTGTGTGTTCCGAGGGAGACTCAGAACACTTTCAAAAAGCCGTCAGCCTTGCGAGCCAATGGCTAGCAATACCGCTTACTCTGAAATCGCCTCAAGAACATTAAGGATTTCTGACTTCTCAAGCTGCCGTGGACAAAAATAACCGTCACCCTCGTCCATTGCGGCTTCGGCAATCGCATCGAAGGCATCACGCTTAATACGTGCGTCGGTCGGCGTGATCCCAACATCGGCAATCAGTTGCTCTACCTCGGCAATAAATGCTCTGGCACGTGTTTCTGGATGGCCTGAGTCAGAAACTCCGGTGGCCACAGCGAGCTCCGCCAACCGTTCCACGGCAGTCTCTCCATACAGGGTCAGAACGTGAGGCAGCACGAGGGCGTTAGCGTGACCGTGCGGAACTCCAAAATTGGCACCTAATTGGTGGGCAATCGCATGCACATTACCGACGTTAACCTGATTAATAGCAACTCCTGCGTTGTAGGCCGCCAGCGCCATGCCCTCGCGTGCGTCCATATTGCCAGGCTCATCGCAGGCTAGACGCAACCATCGGAATACGCCCTGCACCGAAATACGACCCATTTCTGTTCGATTGCCACGCTCCCACGTCGAGATATACGCCTCAATGCCGTGGGTAAGTGCATCAATACCGGTTGCCGCAGTGATGGGCTTTGGTAGACCCACCATTAAACACGCATCGAGAGCGACCGCTTTTGGATGGATCGCCTCACCGCCAATAATTTCCTTTTTGTGCGTCGTTTGATTAGTAATTACAGCGCCCATAGTGGCTTCACTACCGGTGCCAGAGGTGGTGGGTATCACAAACAGTGGGGCGGCTTCATCAGGTGAATTCCCCATGCCTGGCCACTTAGTCATGTCGCCATCGCTGTACTTTCTCAATGCAATGACCTTGGCGCAGTCAATCGATGAGCCACCTCCTACAGCAACAATGGCAGTTGCGCCTGACGCGCGTAATATTCGTGCTCCGGCTTCGACATGCGCATAAGTCGGGTCGGGGTCGACTTGGTCGTACCACGTCAGCGTCACACCGTCGCGATTCAGTCCAGCGACAGCCTCATCAGCAAGCCCCAGGTCGCGGAGCGCTTTATCGGTGACCACAAGCACCGATGTATGTCCTAACTCCACAATTCGGTCGCACAACCGCGCGCAACTCGCCTTGCCAACGAACGCCATATATTGTCCCTTGGCTTTACCCGCAATGACTTTCGCCATAGCAAAGAAAAAGCGATTTTTCAGCTTTCGAAGAAACATTGGTTTAGCCATATTTACCTCTGACATTGTGGTCATCCGCAGTTACGTCCGCGGTGCCTTTGATGTTATGTTTTTTTAACAGTAACTCTAAGGACGATTGAGCGCTACCATGTCATATCACTATGTCCACATCGAAGACTCCCAAACACTGACCCTTCAAGAAGGTGATGACTTACGCTGCGCGGCCGACGAGGTCGTTATTGATGTTGCGTTTGCAGGCATTAACCGTGCTGACGTCCTCCAGCGCATGGGTTTTTATCCGCCGCCGCCAGACGCGAGCCCAGTCATGGGACTCGAGGTTTCCGGTGTTGTTCGGCACGGAGGCGCCGACAGTGGTTTTACTCAAGGAGAATCTGTCTGTGCCTTGGTGCATGGCGGGGGCTACGCCACGCAGACGATTGCAAAAGCGGCATGCACACTGCGCATACCCGCGGGCATTGATATGAAGACAGCGGCTTGCCTACCCGAGGCGTTTCTAACCGTCTGGTATAACGTGATCATCCGTGCCGGCCTCAAGGCTGGGGAAACGCTACTGGTTCACGGCGGTGTCAGCGGGATCGGCAACATCGCCGTTCAGCTCGCCAAGTCGATGGACTGTCGCGTGATTGCGACGGCTGGGTCGCGAGAAAAATGCCAGTTACTGAACACCATCGGCGCTGACATCAGTTTGAACTACAAAGAGGCCACACTTGCAGAACAATGTGAAGCACACGGCGTCATGGGCGCGGTCGATGTAGTCCTAGACATGGTAGGCGGCGACTTCGAACAATTTAACCTCGAGTGTCTCGCCGTCGATGGAAGAATCGCCTGCATTGGTCTCATGCGCGGAGGTCAGGCGACCATTGACCTCACGCAATTGCTCATGAAACGCGCAACTCTGAGCGGCAGCACACTCAGACGCTTAACCCCGCAAGAGAAGGCGCGCTGTTTTGGTGAAGTTAATGAGCACATGATGCCTTTGGTGGAGGCCGGGCGGATGACCCCACTTATGGACAAGACGTTTGCACTAAACGAGGCATTGGCGGCACAGGACTACATGGCATCGGGTAC
>JABIZW010000016.1 GCA_018666295.1 Halieaceae bacterium | reverse complement strand
GTTGACGGGGATCAAACGCGTGGAACTCATCGTATCCCGAGACAAACTCACTCAGCTGACGTTCCTGCTGAAAACGATCACCACTGAGGAACATCCAAATATCTTGAATCGCGGGTCCCGATACGCAATCGTCGAGATCGACAAAGTGCGGCGTGTCATCGCGCCAAAGAATGTTTCCCGTGTGACAGTCACCATGCACCCGTTGCATGTCGCGCTTGGTCATTGTTGAAAGCAACGACGCGGCTGTCTGCTCGCAATCCTTTGCGAGGGTGCTGTAAGCGTTCATGAGCTCACGAGGGACGGCCTGCTCCTCTAAAAAGAGTCGGGACTCTGTAGCCATGCGTTTTGATGAGATGTCCCGTCGATGTAAAAACGGTTTGGCGCGTCCTATACGATGAATTCTCCCTAAGGTCTGGCCAAGTCGGTAGAGGTGGTCGGGGTTGTCAAGCTCCGGTGGATAGCCGCCACGCCGCTCAAACACACTAAACCGTTGGCCGTGCGCGTGGTGAAGCGTTTTATCATTGACCCGCATAGGGGCGACTACTGAAATTTCGTGATCTACGAGCTCTTGGGCAAACGAATGTTCCTCGAGTATCTGCGCATCAGTCCATCGACCGTGCCGGTAAAACTTCATGATAATCGGTAGCGCCCCTTCAATACCGACCTGATAGACACGATTCTCGTAGCTGTTCAGCGCTAAAAGACGAAGGTCACAGACAAAGCCGATACTCTCAAGACAATCAACCACGCAATCAGGGGTCAACGAGTCATAGGGATGATTCATTCGTCAGTCTCACGCCGGTAAATCATCGATTTCTTCTCGCTTAAACGCCGTCCTACAGCTTACCCGATCCAGACCCGCTGCTCCTACGACAGATTGGCCGCATGACACAAACGCACGGTGACTCTGTGGCGTCCTCTGGTTAATATTGCGCCTTCGCTAAGGTATGACCAACAAGTGAGAGTTTCGTGCAATTTGATCATGTTGTGATCGTTGTGGACGACCTAGACCACGCTGTAGTGGCCTTCAGCAATGAAGGATTTAATGTCGTCAGCGGCGGCATAAACGGGCCGACGCACAACGCGATCATTGCCTTTTCTGACGGCACCTACATCGAGCTCATTTCCCTGCGGTCAAAAATCGTTCGGCGCGTGTTTCGGTTTGCCAATGCGCTTGCATTACTTCAGCTCAGAGGCAGACTTCGTAAAGACTTCAATAACCGATTATTGACCTGGTTTGGGAAGAACCAGGGGCTCATGGACCTGTGTATTAGGGTTGAGAGTCTCGATGAGTTGTTACAACCCAGCAACAGCCTGGGTGACACCTTTACCCCCAGCGTTCCATTTGCGCGCACGCGTCCAGACGGAATTAAGGTGATGTGGCGCCTTATGGGCGCTTGTGATTTAGCGGCGCCCTTTTACATCGAAGACATCACTGAGCGCCGCTTGCGAATCCCTGACGGTGAAGCGCAGTCTCACCCAAACGGGGCATTGGGAATTATACGTATCGAGACAAATCAAGTGCCTCAACACCCCGTGAATAACGTCCAATTTATCGAGGATCTCTCACTCGGACAAAACGAGTTCAAGGTCAACATTAGCGCCGACGTCACTCACCCGAAAATCCTTGATGCGCAGAAAATTTATGGTGCAAAAATCGTGATTCAAAGCCAGTAACCAGTCAAAAAGGCTCAAACAGGATCCTGCGAACCGGTGGCAACTCGCATAAGATGAAACGACGAAAGTGATCGACGCCGCGATCTCGATGACCCTGATTTAACGAAGATACGAATATTTGGAAAGGACCCGCATGAAACACTTCTCTCCAGCGGCAGACAACAATAAAGATCACATTTTGCAGGCATTACTCCCCTACTTATCGGGCGATCTGTCCGTCTTAGAAATCGGGAGTGGTTCAGGACAGCACGCACTGCACCTAGCTCAAGCAATGCCGAACTTAACGTGGCAGCCCACTGAGCGCGGTGCTGGGCTTCCCGACCTCGTCGATAATATTGCAGCCTATGGCGGTGATAATATTTCACCTCCTGTGTTACTCGATCTCGCAGATGATATCTGGCCGGTCAAACGTGTCGATCGTATTTACTCAGCGAACGTGCTGCACATTGTCCCTGAGGTCCTTGGCGAGCGCCTTCTACGAAATGCTTCGAAAGTACTCAGTGAGCGCGGTTTTCTCTTACTTTACGGACCGTTTAAGTACGCGGGGCGCTTCACCACACCCTCCAATGCACAATTTGATCAGTGGCTAAAAGCACGCAATCCGGAGAGCGGGGTACGCGACTTTGAGTGGGTCGAGCACCTCGCGTCGCAAACGGGGCTTCACCTGACAGCCGATCTTGCGATGCCAGCAAACAATCAACTGTTGATCTTTGGCGCGTAGCCCTCTCGATATTTGACTGTAGCCCCCTTGTGTAATGCTAAGAGTACTGACGCACTACGTATCGGAATAGCGCGGAGGTCTCTTTTCAACAAAGGCCTGTAATCCTTCTTTAAAATCCTCAGTACCCGAGCACAGAACCTGATTTCGATTTTCTATGGCCATAGCCGCCTCTAAACTTCCAGCGTCAATAGACATATTGAGCCCTTCTTTTGTCAGCCGTAGCCCCATCGGCGACGTGGCCAGCATTTCATCTACGAACACTTGGCCCGCTTTTGCTAACCCTGCGTCGGGCACCACCTCGTTAACAAGGCCGATGGAGAGTGCTCGATCCGCATCAACAAAGCGACCTGTC
>JABIZW010000080.1 GCA_018666295.1 Halieaceae bacterium | reverse complement strand
GGAAGAACGAGAGATAGTGGACTTGCCGCCTGTGGTTATTCAGCTGCCAGGGCTAAGCGAATGAACCTCTATCACGCTTTTTAGCCAAAGCTCACATCTAATCTTTTCACTCTTTGTTACTGATTCTATGCTTGGTAAAATGCTCGAGCAGAAACAACAGTTAAAGGAGACGCTAAATGACCGAACTAGTAGTTCTAAATTTCAAAGCCGCCGAGGGGAAATTTGACGCTCTAGGAGACATGTTCAGAGCTGTATTGGGTGATACTCGGGCGTACGATGGATGCATCAAGGTAGACGTCTATGAGGACGAGGGCAGCAATACCATCACTTTAGTTGAAGAGTGGGAATCGCTCGCACACCAGCAGGAATATCTCGGGTGGCGAGTTGAAACAGGCATTCAAGAAGCCACTAAAGATATCTTAGAAGGCGGTTTCGATAATGGAGTCACTGTGCATACGTGGGGCAATAAGAAGGACTACTGAAACCACGCCATCCGGTGGGAGAAAACTATGAGTTCATGGTGCTAACGCCCTGCTCGACAGGGCTTATGGCAAGCCTGCGGTGGAAGAAGAAACTGAGATAGTGGACTTACCGCCAGTGGTTATCGAGGTTGTAGGTCAATCAGCAGATTAATGAACATCAACGGGATGTAAGTTAGTACGAGTATTACAAGGGGAAGCCCATGCGCCTTATTAAATATAGCCCATTTTGAAGGCGGTTTATGTAACCAATGTTCCCCGGGTGACCCCCGAAAATAAAAGACTCGCACCTCGTAGCCTTTGGGATATTCCTCCCGCATTCTGTCTTCTACTTCGTGCATACTTGTCTTCCAAGAGACACCATCAATCCATATCGAAGGGTTAAAGGCACCGTAGAAACGAGTGCCTTTGACTGAGTAAGCATACGAAACAGAGATGTAACCACCCCCTTCCGATGCCACATAACCGACATCAGTAACGGTACCAGTTACAACATCATCACCTAGCGTGGCAGTCCACCGTTTGGCGAAACGGTTGTAAATCCAGAGACTAATTACGACTGCTATCGCGACTTGTATGGCATGTATGACTTCGGTCATTCAGACTTAAATCCTCATCACTGGTTAATCAGCTGACCCAGTGACCAGCCAAAAGCACTACGGGTATCAAGCGCTAATCTTTACCGAGCGTTAGGTTCCCGTCTACGAAACCACCTTTAACCTTCCACAGGCCATCTCGTATGACCAGCAAATAAACGACATCCGTGGTGGAAATCACTTCATCATCATCGTTATATCGTGAGAAGTTGATATCGACCATTGCGGATATATCGTCTTGGTAAACCAACTCGTTTTTGTGAATGCGTGAGTAAGACCAGCCTGACGCTTTCATCCCATCGAAGTCGACGGCATCACCATATTTAGGATATGCAGTGGGCTTTCCTCCGATGACGAAGACGAAGGGGTTTCCAGATGATGTGTTTAGTGATGCCCTATCCTCGTTGTTGAAAAAGTCAAAGTAATTTTCAACCGCCCGCTGTGGCGACAACTCCTCACTCGCAAAAAGAGGTGCCGAGATGAAGAGGCAAAACAGTGCTAGTTTTTCCATGAACCAAGCCTTTCCCATTAACGTTAGGTCAGTTTAGGAAGACAATCTAAGGAAGTCACTTGGCATTACTCTAAAAGGCTTCCAGTGCGTCAATTGCAACCTGACAAACACTGGCGCTTCTCCCTACGCGCTTATGTGTGTAAGTAAATATACTGCCCATTTATGAGTTATTAATTTTAAGCAGTTTATTTAAAAGCTTGGCGGAGGGGGAGGGATTCGAACCCTCGATACGTTGCCGTATACACACTTTCCAGGCGTGCGCCTTCGACCACTCGGCCACCTCTCCGTGGCGCGTATTCTAACACAGAGCTCACCCGTCTTGGGCGGATATTCTCCCCTGAGAGTCAAGTTAAGCCGCATTTTGAACCGTAGTAAGCTCCCCAACCGGCCCGCCGCTTACAAGGTATCGGCCTAACGGTAGTTGGCCCAGCGCGTCGGTAGCGCCCAAGAGACCATCCCATGCCTGCTGGCCGGCCACATAAACGGACTCTACGATACCCTCAGGGCGATTCACCATTTGCTGATGCTCGAAAATTTCTCGGTACTCCAAAACACGAGTCTGATCAGGCTCCCAGCCATCGAGCGCATCAGGATTAATAATCACCATGTCGGCCCGTGCACCAATTTCAAGCGTTCCAGCATCAATTCCAAAGACTTCAGCGGGGTCTTTGGTCAGCCGGCGTACCACCTGCGCAACCACACCCTCCCCTTGCTCTTTCGCGAGTTTTAGCGACATTAGGTTACTGTCAAAAAAGGCCATATTGGTAATGTGCGCGCCTGAGTCGTTAAATCCAGGCAGCGTATTTTCGTGCAAAAGAAATTCAAGCGTTGCTTTATTTTCAGCGTTAGCAACATCTGCATAAAACCGGAAGCTTTTGTCATAGCTGCGCAGCATGTGTAACGCGAAATCGGCGTCGTCGCGTAACTCAAGCGCAATCGCCTCAAAGGCTACTCGCTCGTCCTCAGACCGTGCTGCGGACGCATCGCCTGACTTAAATCGCTGCGCTCGCGTCATGACCTCTGCGAAGCTCTCTCCGTCCCACTCCGAACAGGGAGCCCCGTCAAAAATCAGCTTCTCCGGCTCTCGAATAACGAGACTGTCAGGCAGCCCGCGCTTGGCCTTCCAACTGGCAAAATCTCCACCTGTGCGGCCGTGACGCCACTCTTTTCGAAAGCGCGCAACCCAATCTGCATCGTTCATGAGACGCTGTCGCCCTTCATAATCGTCGTACTCTAACGATATGAGCTCAGCAGTCGAGCTCAACTCCTCGAACAACGGACTCACAATACCGTCGGACCACACTCGAAAATTAGTCCCCAGCGCCTGGAAATGAAGCCGCCCATCGAAGAACTTACTGTTCAGTAACTTCGCCACACCCAAGAACAGTTTTGACGCATTGGGGGCAGCCGTCATTTGCATGGCTGACAACGCCGAGGTTTTTAGGGGTTTACCAAACAGACGACCGCTGGTCAGCGTGAAGTACAACAGTGCCTTTAACCGATTTTCGATAATGGGCGTCGTTTGCCACACGCGATCGTATTTACGCACGACTTTTAAGAGCCGACGAAGCTCGTTAAACGAAGCAAACTGGGTCGGTATACGCTTATCTGTGTGCGGGTCATTCGACAAGTAGTGAAACGGCAAGCCATCTGTACTCAAGCCCAGGTACCCCAGCTGCATCGCTCCCTCAAGAATCTGCTCCATTTTTTTCAGTTCAAGCTCAGTGGGTGCTCGACTGATACTCGCATCCAGACCCATAACCTCAATACGCAGCATTGAGTGCGGGACAAAGGCGGCGATATTAGGCCCTAGGTTCAGTCCTTCAAAGTGTGTGAGATAGTCTTTGGGATTGTCCCAGGTCATGGCTTTTGCGCACTTGCGCAGTACGGCCTTTGGAATATTTTCAACACGCGTAAAGCAATCAACGATGGGCTCTTGTCCCTCTGTTTCTTGGGGACCAAAACACGTTCCCAAACTACAGTTGCCCACCACCACCGTCGTTGTACCGTGCCGAACCACCTCGTCGAGTGCGGGCGCCACCTCGACTTCAAGGTCTAAGTGCGTGTGTATGTCGAGCATGCCCGGAAGCAGCCACCGACCTGTGGCGTCAATACAACGAACGGCCGCGTCCCTCGGGAGGTCAGCGCCTCTGGCCGCAACCCGATCGCCCACAATGGCGACGTCTTCGATGCGCCCTGGCACACCCTCACCATCGAAAACTTGTGCACCTGTAATAAGAAGATCCCACTGCGCCATGCGTTTACCTTAGTGTTGTTTTTGTTAATT
>JABIZW010000142.1 GCA_018666295.1 Halieaceae bacterium | reverse complement strand
TCCGTAATATTTGGCCCTATCGGTTAGCCGTTGGAGACGTTGTGGGTACCGTCGACATTCCCGTACCGAACTACGAAAGACCTAATAACTTTGGAGGTTACTCTCTTGAGTTTGACACCTTTAAAGAGCCGGGCGATATCACGACTCTAGACGCATTATCTCTATCCGAGTGTCATCTCATAAAGATCGATGTTGAGGGTATGGAGTTGTCGGTTCTTAAGGGTGCGCAAGCGACGATCTGTGAGACGAAACCGTTCCTCTATTTTGAATACAATCGGCCGGAATTTCGTGACGAAATAGTGACATTTGCACACGAGGTATTGGACTATCGGTTGTACCGACATGGCCCCAATGTCGTTGCGCATCATAGGACAATCGATCAGCCTCATGTGCTGAGTAAAATGATTGAATTACCCCCAGTAAAAGACGCGGCTCCAACTAATAAGCCGCCCATTATTTACGTCTCAGTGGCCTGTTTTTGCGACCCAGACGTCGTTGAAACCGTTAAAGACCTTTTTGCGATGGCGACGGATGGTACGCGCGTTTTTGTCGGAGTTTGCCTTCAGGCAATGCCTGAGGATCGTCGTTTTGATGAGCTTGCTACCCTGTCAAGGGTGTCAGTAGATCGCATTAACGTGGAACAGGCGCGTGGGCCCATTTACGCGCGAGCGCGTTGTGAGACCTTGGTCGGTGACGCTGAGTATTTTCTTCAAGTCGATTGTCACTCTCGGTTTTTCGAAGGATGGGATCAAATTCTGATTGAGGAAATGGCACTTGCCGAACGTATTCACCCGCGAGCCGTTTTATCTCATTACCCTATTAATATTAAGAATATGCACTCAGACGAGTATCTAGATCGTATTGGTCATGTGAACCGTTATCGTCAAGTCGACAGTGACGCTCTCAAAAGTCATGGTTCGCTTGTTAAATTACCTCAGACGCCGGTCATGTCGTTGGGCATTAGCGCTGCAATGCTCTTCATGCGAGCGGCCGATCGCAAGGCCATTGGATACGATCCCGAGTTGGATTTTGGTCTGCACGCAGCGGAGCAGGTTCTGTATGCGATTCGCTTGTGGACGCACGGTTTTGATGTGTTTTGTCCAACACGGCATGCAGTAGCAACGGACTATGAGGGATCGCGTGATCGTATTCCGTCTGAGGTAAAGCGCATTAGCAACACGAATCGCGCTGATTGGCCAGCCGCGACTTGGAGCAAGGTTAAATTTCTGCTCGGCCTGGACACAAGGGAGCAGGTTGACCCCGTGTACGCTGAGGGTTTAGAACTTTGCTTAGAGCACTATGGGCTTGGCGACACCCGCACCCTCCTTGAGTATTTTCAGTTCGCTGGAATTCATGACGACCTCAAGCGAGTGTTCCCCAACTACATTTACTCGGACGATTGACTGGGTAATAGCCGATTCAAAGAGAGGCCTGCAAGATTGCGCTGGACTGTAAAGCGATAGCGTTCACTGCCTTCTTTTTCTTTTGCCTCTGCGTCACCAAAGAAAAAGCTAATAATCACGTATCGATTTCCAGCACCAATTTCATTGACCTGATGAAAGAGCGAACCGGGGAAGATAACAGCCCCGTATTTTGGCACCTCGAGGACGCTTGAGTTGTATTCCGGGAAAGCGATCCCGCCGCCCTCATAGTCATCATTGAGAACGAGTGTCATGGCGTAACGCCGATGTAAGTGTGGATCAATAGTGTCTCGATGTTTGCCGAACTTCCCACTGTTCTCTCCTGAATATCGGCAAATTTTATAGGTCTCTCGGTGTGTAACTTGAGAGTAAAAAACTTTTTCTATCTCGGGCAAGACGGACTTGGCGAGCTTGTCGTCAAGTCTTCGTTCAAGCTCGGGGTTAGGATGAATGTGCAGGCGGCGTTTAAAGTCTTTATTAGCCTCAACCGCATCGTCGGCGTATTGATCTATATAATCGATCAAGTCCCGCGCAAGAACCTCATCGATGGCATGAGGAATGACGAGAACGGGCGGGGGGATGTTTGTCGGTTTAACGGTTATTTGTGAAAGTTCAGTGCTAAGCTCTTCTAGGGTTTGCGCGTCAACAAAGTCAACAATCTTTAGATTACTGTCAGTAATGAAGGCACTCATAGGAGCCAGGTCGTGGGTGAACAGCGCGCAAAAGCTATGACTCTCAAAATATCGACCATGATCAAGGTCAGTGCCTGCCGTTGAGAATACGAAATGTCGGTAGGGAAGGCGCAGTTTGAGTGCCGACTCTGCTAATGCCCCCTGTGTCTCTTTCAGGAAAATAAAAATATTGGACTCGCCCGCCTTTCCCTGGACATCAAAAATACGCTCACCTGTTTTTATAACCGCATAGGGAATAAAGTCTCCCACAGACAGTCTTGTGCTAAGTTCTTGTGTGGGATCCATCGTTGTTGTGTGTAACTTCATTTTTCCGCCAAGCAGAGGTGCAGTGAGAAACCTACCATTAATCGAGGAGTAGCAGTGATGATTCCATCAAATGAGACCTTCGACGGTACTTGGCCCTTTGTCCCTCACTTCACGCGGGCTTCTGGGTTTGAGCAGCATTATGTCGATGAGGGACCCCGCGATGGCCAGGTGATTTTATGCCTCCACGGCGAGCCGACTTGGGGCTATCTCTACCGAAAAATGATTGCGCCGCTGTCAGGGACTTTTAGAGTGGTCGTCCCCGATCATATGGGCTTTGGTAAGTCAGAGACGCCGCAAGATCGTGTATACACCTTACAAAGCCATGTGGAGAACCTAGAACGCTTTGTTGAAGCACTGGATTTGCGTGATATCACCCTTGTCTGTCAAGACTGGGGCGGGCCTATCGCGGGCGCTTTTACGCTCAGAAATCCAGAGCGCGTTAAGCGACTATTCATGATGAATACGGTACTGGGCTACGGTGGTGGGCAGGCGGCAGGTGGGAAGACGCCCTGGTTTGAATGGATTGCGAAGCACGAGGAGGCCGGTACGCTCACGGGCATCTTGGGTGAGATGGGGAGCACTGTGTTGTCCGTTATGAAGATCATTGGCTTTCAGAATTCATCTGCCGTCGACGACACCTGGATTAGGGCTTACTCGGCGCCATTTCCAGATCGCGCAAGTTGTATTGGTGCCATTAACTTTCCGCTCGATGTGCACTACGGACGCTTTTTGCCGTTTGTGTTTGAAACCATGGAGAAATGCGACCTAGTAGCGCTCAAATCAAAGCCGGCTATGCTCGTCTCAGGTGATAAGGATTACGGTATAGCGCCCGATCACGCAGTCAGTGATTTCCGGGGTCTGTTTCCCACTGGGGAGATCATACAAGTCGCAGGAGTGGGTCATTTTTGTCAGGAGGACATTCCTGACGAACTGGTTCAGTATCTTGAGTCGTTTATCGCGAAACACCCTTAATGCCCGCTCAGTTTAGCGTGCCACTTAAGACCCAAAGTGCCGCTAATCCCAGCATGCTCGCCGCCACACGATTGGCATTGAGAAGGCCCTGACTGTTGCTCAATCGCGTGGCCAGCCACTGTCCACCGGTCGCATAGGCGGTCATGGAAAAGAACTCGGTTGTGAGCATAATGGCCAGCATGATTGCGAACTGCGGCAGCAATGCGGTGTCGGCGGCCACGAAGCCCGGCAGCAGTGCAAGCAAGAAGGCCCATCCTTTAGGGTTGCTCACGGCGGTAACAAAACCCAGAAGCGCCAGAGCTGACGCCCGGGTGTTTTCCAGATTGCGAGCCTCTAGTTGCTCTGGTGTTTCATTAAACAGACGAGCCGCGAGGTACAGGAGGTAAGTCCCACCGATTAACGAGATGATCTGAAAGTAGATAATGTCTCTCGAAAGGAGCCAACCCAAGCTCCAAAAGGTGGCAGCGAAAACGGTGGTAACGCCGGTCAGTTCGCCGGCCATCATCCATAAAGTGCGGCGGTAGCCTATCGACAGTCCGAGTGTGAATGCTAAGGTCATACACAGGCCTGGCGTGAATGAAATTGTGGCAATGGTGGGTATGAACAGTAAGATTAAATCGGCGGACATAGGAACCTCGGCAAGCGCGCGATCTTAACAGCTTTTTGGCGGACGCGCGTGGAAGAAACAGTACCGCCCGACGATGAGAGGCAGAGACGATGAGACTTGTTTTAACAGTATTTATGTTGTGTTGCGGCGCTTCTGTTGGGGCTGCACCCGTGTTTTATGACGAAGGCCCTATGGCTGGGCGAGGGCTCCCATTTTCCGAGTCGGTGCGCGTCGGAGACCTATTGCTGATTTCAGGGCAACTCGGTGTCGATAATAAAAACCGGCTTGTCTCGGGCGGGATTCAAGCAGAAGCGCATCAAACACTGAACAATATGGGTGGTGCTTTGAAGCGCAGAGGACTGGGCTTCGAAGACGTTGTTAAGTGTACGGTTTTTCTTGCCGACGTCTCAGAGTGGGGGGAGTTTAATGCGATTTACGCCGGTTATTTTGAAAAGCCCTATCCTGCACGTTCTGCGCTGGGCGCGAACGGTTTAGCGCTGGGCGCTCGTTTAGAGCTAGAGTGTATTGCAGCGTACCCAGAGAGCGAAGCAGGAGACTGACATGGAGCGAGATCCATCGGGCATTGATTTAGTGAGCATAGAGGCTGTACCCGAGGGCATGAAGGTGCTCGGTTTGGTGCGAGGCAGTACAGCGCGGTCCAGAAACATTGGTCGTGATATTACTGCAGCCTTGAAAAATCTGGTGGGGGGCGAAGTGACCTCGTACACCAAGCTGATGGCTGACGCGCGTGAAGAAGCGATTTATCGTATGCAGGCCGATGCCCTAGCCCTAGGCGGCACAATGGTGATCGGTGTTCGTTTTGCGTCGTCACAAATTACACAAGGCGTGTCGGAGATGGTTGCCTGGGGCACGGCTGTCGCTCCGAGTGAGGAGAGTTAGATCGGTGTGGTTACTTCTTATTGTCGTTCTTTTGTGTATCCCTGTGGCTTACAAAC
>JABIZW010000199.1 GCA_018666295.1 Halieaceae bacterium | reverse complement strand
TTGCGACCGTCCTCGGCAACCCGCGCGCGCGCGTTGTAACGCCCCTCAAAGGTCACCCGCTCAACCTTACCTGTCACAAGTTCATAACGATAAATTTGGGGTCGTCCTCCACGATCTGAAGTGAACAGCAGTGATTGTCCGTCGGGCATCCAAGTCGGTTCGGTGTCAATGCCGTAATGTCGCGTCAACCGCTGAAATTGCTTTGTTTCAAGATCAAGCAAATAAATATCAGGACTACCGTCCTTGGATAAAACCAGCGCCATTGACTTGCCGTCGGGCGACCAAACTGGGGAATTATTGAGCCCTTGAAAATTAGTCAACTGCTCCCGCTCACCCGTGGCAAGCACCTGCCGGTAAATCGCCGGTCGAGAGGATTCAAAAGAGACATACGCCACCTCTTTTCCATCGGGGGACCAACTCGGCGCAAGAATGGGGTCGCGACCCTCTAGCAAAACAATGGGCCTACGACCGTCAGCATCCGCCACCGTCAATCGGTAAAAGTCTTTACCGTCTGGGTTACGCGTCACCGATACGTAAATGAGTCGTGTGGCAAATGCACCAGGAATACCGGTCAGTTTTTCATAGATCGAGTCAGCAACTCGGTGCGCTGCCATACGGGCCTCAGATTCAGCACTCACCACCTGACCCGAGAATAACTCCACACCGCGCTCAACATCGTGCAGTGAAAAGTCAATGCGAAGTTGGGTCCCTTGACTCACACGACCGATGACCAGGTAGCGGGTCGAAATAGCACGCCAATCGCGATAAAAAATCTCCTCTCTTGCTGCGGGCAAGCTCAACATATCCCGTCGGCTGACCGGACTGAACTGACCGCTTCGCGCCAGATCAGAGTCCACGATTTGCGCAAAGTCAGTGGGCGCAGAGCCCAAGCCATCCCAAGCAAACGGTGCAATGGCAATCGAAGTGGGGTTATCAATGCCACGCGTCACCTGAATCTCCAGCTGCGCCGAGGAGGTAGTGGTTAAAAATAACCCAAAAACAAACAAACACGATCGTAACAACATGACTAGTACCTCAGATCCTCAGGCTTAAAACGCAGTGGGAACCGGCGAAAGTATCGCTCGAAATCTGAGATAGGCAAAACCGCCACCTCGGAAAACTGAGCCACACGCTCCACAGCGGCAATCGCACTTCGATCGAACGCAATACTTCCACTGCTGCTTGAAACAGAAATACCGACGACATCGCCGGTAGGTACGAGACTGATCTCTAACAGAACTTCCATGCCGTTGCGCGCCGAAGGTGGACGTCGCCAGTTTTGGGTGATACGGGCTTGCATGAGCGCTGCGACCTGCTGCACCTCGCTCACCTCCTTAGCCAGTGCTTGCCCCTCAGCCTCGGGCAAATCCATCAGGCCATCCAGCAGCTCCTTTTGAAGTCGTGCTAACTGATTTTCAGTAGACGTCTTATTGTCATCAGCCAAGACCGGTTCAGGAATAATAGGGTCAGGCCTTGGAATCGGTTTTGGCTCAAGTGCCTTCACCGACTCAGGCTTTGGTTTTGGTTTTGGTTTTGGTTTTGGTTTTGGTTTTGGTTTTGACGTGGGCTTTGCCGCCGTCTGATCAGCCTTTGACAACGACACGAGCGATGCCTGTATAACCTGGGGCTTTGCTGAGACAGTTGGCGCCGCGACGGTCCATCCGCCCTCCATCACAATCACGAAAAAAAGATGCACCAGCACGGCGACAAGTGCGGGGATACCAATAATAAGCAGCCGATCAGAGTTCACTGTCGTCTCGCAGGAGCCTCAGTCACCAACCCCACCGACAGCGCACCGGCCTCCTGGAGTTCTGACATAAGAGCAACCACCTCACCGTAGGGCACTGCCGCGTCACCCCAAACCATAACTGCCTTTTCAGGATTGCGTTTCAGTACCGTCGCGACGCGCTGTTTGACCGTCTCGATATTCAGCGCAAGGTCGTCGCTGGCGCCCAAATTGAGATACAACTTTGCCTGCGCATCGATAGACACAATTAAGGGCTCCGCGTCGCTGTCTGAAACAGGGCTTGAGTTCGCATCTGGGAGGTCGACCTCGACGCCCTGCATGAGCAGTGGCGCCGTCGCCATAAAAATCACAAGCAACACCAGCATGACGTCGATGTAAGGAACGACGTTAATCTCAGCCATAGCTCGGCGCGGTCTCACTGCGCTTGATCTCGCTTTTGAGCGTAACTTTGTCGCTGTAAAAGTCCGGAAAACTCATCAACAAACGATTCGTACCGATTGAGTAACGCGTCGACCTTTGCTGCAAAGCGGTTGTAGGCAAGCACAGCAGGAATCGCGGCGAATAACCCCATGGCTGTTGCAATCAGCGCCTCAGAAATGCCCGGAGCGACGGCGGCAAGCGTTGCCTGCGAGCTAGTGGCCAGACCTCTAAATGAATGCATAATGCCCCACACCGTGCCAAACAATCCCACATACGGACTGGTCGAGCCCACCGACGCCAAGAACGGCAAGTGTTGCTCTAATCGATCACTCTCACGCATCAAAGCGACCCGCATAGCCCGACGTGACCCTTCGACCATGGCATCAGCATCCATGTTTTCTTGACGCGACAACTTAGAGAATTCCTTAAAACCTGCTCGAAAAAGCGCTTCACCACCCGTGATGTCAAAGCCCTCGTCAATCGCGGTTGAACCCTCCCGGTAAAGCTGCGCGAGATCCATTCCGGACCAGAAGCGATCCTCGAAGTCGAGCAACTCAGCATTCGCCCTCTGCAAGATAATGACGCGTTGAACAATCATGAACCACGACGCGACGGAGGCCGCTAACAGCGTCGCCATCACGAGTTTTACCGTGAGACTCGCACCCATGATGAGTTCAATAACACTCAGTTCATCCGTCATGATTTACCTCGCCTCTGTGTTCATTCGCTTTCAGGGCCGCGCGCAACGCGGCCGGCATACGCTTAGGTCGGCCTGAAGAACCCTCTGTGAGCGCCACCGACACACGCCCCCGCGCAAGTTCAACGCCGTCTCTCACCACAGCCTGCTCGAATTCAATCTTCGCCGCACCCGACGCGATCACGGTCGCTCTCGCCTCAATACAATCATCCAAACGCGCCGGCATTAGATAATCAATAGACGCTGAGGTCACAACAAACACCGATCCATCGTCCATGACCGCGGTCTTATCGACGCCCATGGCGCGAATAAGTTCCGTTCGCGCCCGCTCGAAGTATTTCAAATAGTTCACGTAATACACGATGCCACCCGCGTCTGTATCCTCAATATAGACCCGAATGGGAAGTCGGTATTCAGTCATCCGAGCCCTCACTGAGGTCCTGCGATACGCTACTTGCCGCCTCAACCGTCTGCGGTGCGGCCAATCCAAAGTGTCGGTAGCCTGCTGGGGTCACAATGCGACCGCGCGGCGTGCGAATAATCAGCCCCTGTTGAATCAGGTAAGGCTCAATAACATCTTCTAAGGTGCCTCGCTCCTCTGACAAGGCAGCTGCCAAACTGTCGATGCCCACGGGACCGCCCTCAAACTTCTCAATGAGCGCCAGCAAAAATCGTCGGTCGAGGTGATCAAACCCTTGGTCGTCAACACTCAGCATATCAAGCGCCGCCTCTGCGATTGGCTTCGAAATAATGCCGTCACCTTTGACCTGCGCATAATCTCTGACGCGACGCATCAACCGGTTTGCGATCCGCGGCGTCCCTCGTGAGCGCTTCGCTATTTCGAGCGCTCCAGCGTCGTCAGTATCGATAGAAAGAATGCTGGCAGCCCGCGACACAATGCGCTTCAGGTCGCCGACTTCATAGAACTCAAGCCGCTGAACAATCCCAAACCGATCTCTGAGCGGCGATGTTAATAGCCCTGCGCGCGTCGTAGCGCCGACTAACGTAAACGGCGGAAGATCCAATTTTATGGAACGTGCCGCAGGTCCCTCACCGATCATAATATCCAGCTGAAAATCCTCCATCGCAGGGTAAAGTATCTCCTCTACGTAGGGACTCAGTCTGTGAATTTCATCAATAAAGAGAACATCGTTAGGCTCGAGATTCGTCATGATGGCCGCGACATCGCCGGCTTTTTCAAGCACCGGCCCGCTGGTTGTCTTGAGCTGTACGCCCATTTCATTTGCAATAATACTGGCAAGCGTTGTTTTTCCTAGACCGGGGGGACCAAAAATAAGCGTGTGGTCGAGCGGTTCACCGCGTCCTTTTGCGGCCGATAGAAAAATATCCATTTGCTCTTTAACCGCAGACTGACCAATGTAGTCTTCTAGGGTTTGTGGCCGAACAGCCCGGTCTAAGACAGTCTCACGACTGTCCGTCGTTCCTCCCGCTACCAATCGATCGGTCTCTATCACTCAAGCATCCTTTGTATCTAGACGTTTCTAACGCATTGCCGACTGCAAGGCAGCCCGAATGAGCGCTTCACTACTGCCCATGTCGCCGGAATCTACAGCAGCGATTAAGCGAGACGCTTCAGTGGGTTTATATCCCAGCGCCACCAGTGCTTGCTCGGCTTCGCCTCGCACATCAACCGACGGCGTCTGTGACGAATGAGCCCGCTCAGCCGGAAGTACATCGGACAACCACTGCCCCGCTTTGTCCCGCATTTCAACCAGCAATCGCTCGCCCGTTTTCTTGCCAACGCCAGGAAGCGCAACAAGGGCTTGAACATCATTGCGGTTCAGACAGTCCGCAAACTGCTCTGTATCCATACCAGAAAGGATCGCTAAAGCAAGTTTAGGGCCCACGCCATTAACCTTGATCAAATCCCTAAAGAGTCGACGGTCG
>JABIZW010000017.1 GCA_018666295.1 Halieaceae bacterium | reverse complement strand
CTTGGCTAACGCTGTAGAGCCAGTTGTATTCTCCATCACTAAACTCACCATGGCTCCCGAGTCGCATGAGGCTGATGTTGACGACGCTGCCGTCACCAAGCCGCGTCACGATAATGGCTTCATCAACGGTACCTGTACTGCCGTAGTAGTCTCGGTGATAGCTGCTGTCTTCGAAGTTGCCGGTAATCAATCGCGATAACCGATAGCAGTTATTCCTAGGGGCGCTCAGTGAAATCTTAAAAAAGGGGTCTTCTCGGTAGGGACCCTCAAGATATTCATCGACTTGAGAGGCGTAGGCTTCTTTTGCGATTTTGTGATCAAGGAGTTTAGGCGGCAAGTCTTTGTGGTAGAGCCAGGCTTGCGGCAATGCCACGGGCACCTGCGCCTCGATTGCTGCAAACACCTGCTGAAAAAAAATGGGTTCGCCCACGTGAGCAACAATGTTCGCTAGATCGCTATTCCAGCGCTGAAAGGCGTTTATTTCCACTCGCTGTGTTCCTAGTAAGGCCTGACTCAAGAGTGGAAGGTTTCTTACCTTAGGTCAATTTAATTGGACGTGGGGCAGACCGCTGTAGACGCACTGTACCCTGCATTTTCAATGTGCTTTGACGCGTTCCAAGACGTAATTGCTCACTGCAGCGATCGCAATGTGCTCGGCTTCGTTGTCACAGCGTCCTTGCACCTCAACCATTCCCTCTTTCAACGATCGCTCGCCGACGGTGACGCGTAAGGGCACCCCAATCAATTCACAATCAGCGAATTTAACGCCCGGACGTTCTTTTCGATCGTCCATAGCGACATTAACGCCTTGTGCCCGCAATTCGCCGTAAAGCGTCTCGGTGGCGTCAGCGACACTCTCGGATTTATCCATACCCAGCGGAATAAGGACCACTGAAAATGGCGCCATTGCGGCAGGCCAAATGATGCCGCGCGCATCGTTGTTTTGTTCGATAGCCGCCGCGACGATTCGCGTAATACCGATGCCATAGCACCCCATACTCATGGGAACCGACTTGCCGTTCTGATCCAGCACCTCGGCGCCCATGGCCTCTGAATACTTTGTTCCCAGTTGGAAAATGTGCCCAACTTCAATGCCTCGTTTGATTTCGAGATGGCCCGTACCGCAGGGGCTGGGGTCTCCTGCAGACACTGTGCGTAAATCCGCAACTTCAAATTTGGGAATATCGCGCTGCCAATTGACACCTTTGAGGTGTTTGCCGTCTTCGTTGGCACCGCAGACAAAGTTCGTCAGCACAGAGGCTGCGCGATCTACGACGATTCGGACGTCGAGTCCCACAGGGCCTAGAGAACCAAACGAAGCGCCGGTTGCGGTTCTTACGGCTGATTCTTGAGCCATTCGCAAAGGCTGGCTGATCCCGCTTATCTTTTCGGCCTTAATTTCGTTGAGTTGTTGATCGCCGCGAAGCACCAAGGCAACGAGGTCGCCTTGTGCATCTTCCACGAACAGCGTCTTCAGAGAGCTGTCTGGGGCAATACCATGGTTCTTGGAAAGGGCGTCAATGGTCTTGGCATCGGGCGTATTAAACAGGGTCATCGTCTCAAACTCAGCTGCCACGGCCTGCGGCATGAGCGCCTCTGCAAGCTCAACGTTTGCAGCAAAGTCACTCTCTGTGGAGAAGGCAATACTGTCCTCCCCCGAGTCTGCCAGCATGTGAAATTCGTGAGAGTGACTCCCACCAATTGAGCCCGTATCAGCTTCAACTGGACGGAAGTTCAAGCCAAGCCGGGTAAAGATCGTCGAGTAAGCCTCGTGCATACGCCAATAGGTTTGCTCGAGAGAGTCCTGATCGATGTGGAACGAGTAGGCGTCCTTCATTACAAATTCGCGTGAGCGCATCACGCCAAATCGCGGACGTATCTCGTCTCTGAACTTGGTTTGGATCTGAAAATAATTGATCGGTAGTCGCTTGTAGCTGCGAATTTCCGATTTGGCCAGATCAGTAATCACTTCCTCGTGTGTGGGCCCGAGACAGAAGTCACGATCGTGACGGTCTTGGAGTCGGCAGAGTTCAGGCCCGTATTGCTCCCATCGGCCAGACTCTTTCCATAACTCAGCCGGCTGAACGACAGGCATAGACAGTTCAACGGCGCCCGCGTTTTCCATTTCTTCACGAACAACGCGCTCGACATTACGAACGACCTTCAGCCCCAGCGGCATCCACGTATAGATGCCCGCGGCGATCCGCTTGATTAGCCCTGCTCGAAGCATCAGCTGATGGCTGATTACCTCAGCATCGGCGGGAGTTTCTTTGGTGGTCGACAAGGGGAAATTTGAAAATCGCATCTACGTTTCCTGTAAGTGGCTGCCTAACGTCGTGTTGCACTGTCCGGTGGACCGCGAGTGTATCAAACCTCGGGGGGCAGTTCGCGATAGCCAGTGCGCTCATTCGCGATGGTTTGGGCTTGAATCACCGACCCTATTTGGTGTTACATCCTATAGCATCGATACAACGATCATCGACTTTAGGGGAAGGGGAGCAATCACAGTGCAAGCGGACAAGATTAAGCCCAAGAAAATGAATAGTAAGAAAGTCACTGGGCAACTGTCTAAGGGCGAATTGCACCGTAAAATTGCAAGTAAGACCGGTCTGACTAAAAAACAAGTCGGTGATGTGTTTCGAGAGTTTGAACAGGTATTGGCTGATCAGATGAGTGTGAAGGGCTGTGGTGAAATGACGTTGCCCGGCCTTGCGAAATTCACAACGGCGACACGGCCTGCTGTCCGTGCACGAAAAGGAGTAAATCCATTTACCGGCGAGGAAACGCTGTTTGCGGCGCGACCCGAGACCCGAACGGTAAAAATACGTGCACTCAAAAAGTTGAAAAGGTTCTCAAACTCGTAATCCTCGTCTTTGCGCCTAGAATTGCCATTAACCTCGCGCGCTGATTAGTGTAATCTCTCGCGCTCTGCGCTTTACAGCCGCAGTACGTTTGCAACCATAGAGAGTTTCCGCATGCCAATTTACGAGTATGTATGTGGTGCCTGCGAAGATGCGCACGAAGCACTGCAAAAGATGTCAGATGCCCCGCTGACCGACTGTCCTGCGTGCGGGGCGCGATCGTTGAAGAAAAAGGTTTCAGCGCCGGCGTTTCGTCTCTCGGGTAAAGGCTGGTACGAGACTGACTTCAAAACGGGTGCAAAGAAGAACTTAGCGAATAGCACAGGCTCTGAGTCAGGCGGTGTCAAAAACACGGCATCGTCTTCGGATTCGTCTGACTAGAACGATACGAAACTAGAGAGTACACATGCGGACACATTATTGCGGGGCCACAAAAGACGCTTCGATCGGCGAAACGGTAACGATCTGTGGTTGGGTGGACAGACGCCGAGATCATGGTGGTGTGATTTTTCTCGACATGCGTGATCGAGAAGGCATTGTCCAAGTCGTTTTTGACCCAGACACCAAAGAGTATTTTGAGTTAGCTGACCGAGTGCGAAGTGAGTATGTCCTGCAGATTACTGGCCGTGTTCGGGAGCGCGCGCCAGAGACTGTGAATCCGGCGATGGCGACAGGACACATTGAGGTTTTAGGTAAAGAGCTCGTTATCCTTAACGAAGCGGCTCCACCTCCCTTCCCACTGGATGCGCATCAGACGGTGGGGGAGGATGTTCGCCTTCGTTATCGATTCATGGACCTTCGTCGTGAGTCGATGCAACAAAATTTAATGACGCGTTCGCGGATCACCTCAACGATCCGTCAGTATCTTGAAACCGCTGGTTTTTTGGATATCGAAACGCCGGTGCTGACCCGCGCAACCCCTGAAGGTGCTCGCGATTATTTGGTCCCGAGTCGAACGAATGCCTCCAAATTTTTTGCGTTGCCTCAATCGCCTCAGCTCTTTAAGCAATTACTGATGGTGTCGGGCTTCGACCGGTATTATCAGATTGCACGGTGTTTCCGAGATGAAGATCTGCGGGCTGATCGGCAACCAGAGTTTACTCAGATTGATGTGGAGATGTCCTTTACTGACGAATTAGAAGTCATGCAGCTGACAGAAGGTATGGTCAGAGCGCTTTTTCAAACGCATTTAAATGTAGACCTCGGCGATTTCCCACAAATGACGTGGCATGAGGCCATGGAGCGTTTTGGCTCTGATAAGCCGGACCTTCGTATTGATCTGGAACTGGTCTCAGTCGATGACCTCATGGCGGATGTGGAATTTAAGGTCTTCTCAGGTCCAGCTAACGATCCGAAGGGGCGTGTTGCCGCGCTGCGTGTACCCGGTGGAGCGACGATCAGCCGCAAGGAAATTGACGACCTTACAAAATACATCAGTGCTTACGGTGCTCGTGGGCTTGCATGGATTAAAGTCAACGACAAAGCGTCAGGTGTATCAGGTCTTCAATCGCCAATTTTAAAGTTCATGCCTGAATCGACGATCCATGACTTAGTTGAAAGGCTCGACCTTGAGGACGGCGACATTGTTTTCTTTGGCGCCGATAAACGCCAGATTGTTAATGATTCTCTGGGCGCGTTGCGACTGAAGGTTGCCGCGATGACCGACAGAGTCAGAGAGGGTTGGGCGCCGCTGTGGGTCGTCGATTTCCCCATGTTCGAAGAAACGTCCAGCGGTGGTTTGACCGCGATTCATCACCCCTTTACGGCGCCGTCTTGCAGCGCTGAGGCGCTCAAAGCAGCGCCAGAAAACGCACTCTCTCGAGCCTACGACATGGTGCTCAACGGCAGTGAGGTTGGTGGAGGCTCAATTCGTATCCATCGCCAAGAAATGCAAAAAGCGGTTTTTGATATTCTTGGAATATCCGAAGAAGAAGCGGATGCAAAGTTTGGGTTTTTACTGTCTGCGTTGAAACACGGTGCTCCCCCGCACGGAGGCCTTGCATTTGGTCTGGATCGTCTTGTGATGTTAATGGTCGGCGGCCAGTCCATTCGTGATGTCATCGCCTTCCCCAAAACGCAATCGGCTCAATGCGTGATGACTGATGCGCCAGGTGAAGTGTCTGAGCAACAGTTGCGTGAGCTCAGTATTCGATTGAGGGCGCCTGATAAGTAATTGCAGTGACGACATGACGTCGGCGTCAGTTTCCCGCACAATCTAGGCATGGGCGGAGAGGCACTGTGACACTTATCTTAGGGATTGATCCTGGCTCGCGTAAGACCGGGTTCGGTGTGGTTGAGACAGACGGCACGAACACGCGTTACGTGGGCAGTGGTGTAATCAAACTGCCCGTGGATCAACCTTTAGCGCCGCGCTTAAAAGTGCTTGCTGAGTCATTGACGGAAATTATTGGCGAATACCGGCCAACCGTCGCTGTCATAGAACAGGTTTTCATGGCCAAAAGTGCCGATTCGGCCCTCAAACTTGGTCAAGCGCGTGGCGCTGCAATGGTGATTTGCGCGCTGGAGGGACTTGAAGTCCATGAGTACGCGACGCGAAAAATCAAACAAGCGGTTGTGGGAACCGGTGGCGCCAACAAAGCGCAGGTTCAGCATATGGTGACGCGGCTCTTGCGATTACCCTCGACGCCGCAAGAGGACGCCAGTGACGCGCTCGCCGCTGCACTGTGTCACATTAGTGGTGATGCAGTGATGCGTGCAACTGGTGCAAGGGCTTTTGCCACTGGACGACTCAAATAAACCCATGAGAGCACACGGATGATAGAACGACTGCGCGGAACTATTTTGGCCAAGCAAGCCCCCGAAGTCGTCGTAGATGTGGGCGGCATCGGCTACGAGGTTCGTGTGCCCATGACGACGATTTACCAGCTTCCTGCGATTGGTGAGACCACGATTTTGCTCACTCACTTTGTGGTACGCGAGGATGCGCAACAGCTTTATGGATTCGTTCGAGAAATCGATCGTCGACTCTTTAGGGATTTGATCAAGGTTAATGGCGTGGGCCCTAAACTTGCGTTAGCGATCCTGTCTGGTATGGATACAGAGCAGTTTGCGGACTGTCTGAACCGCAATGATGTTCAAGCCCTTGTTGCGCTTCCTGGCGTTGGCAAGAAAACGGGCGAGCGATTGCTGGTTGAAATGCGTGACAAAGCGGGGCAGTGGTTGTCCGATGTACTTCCGGTTGAGCGGGCTCATTCGTCACAGACGCCGTCGGTTGATGTGCGAGGCGAAGCCGAGCAAGCACTGGTGGCGCTGGGATATAAACCCACTGAAGCGTCTCGCTTAATCGCTGCTGTAGATT
>JABIZW010000188.1 GCA_018666295.1 Halieaceae bacterium | reverse complement strand
GGCTCAATCAGAATCGTCATGACCTGTCGATCGACAAAGTTAAAGACGTAACCCAGCGTTAACAGTCCCAACACGTAATAGCGATAACGATTCGAGTAGAGCAAATGAGGCGATGTATTTACTGCGCCGGCGGTTGGTTCAGTCACAGAATTAAGACCCTTATTATTGTTCGACGCGCTGCAGGCGCAGCTCAGTTGCCCAAAGGGTATCTCGAAACCGTGCAGCGCTGAAATAGTCCGAATCAACCGTCAGAAAAGAGACATTCGAACCGCTGATTCACTGTTATAGTCTGGCAACACGCCTCCGGGAACGCGATTGCGATGAACAGCACTGTCGATACTGAAAACCAACCCATATTTGCGTCACGACGCCTGCTTCTCAATTTCGTGCTGATCACGCTTTGTTCCCAGTTCACGTTTGCCCTGCTGGCCATGAAAGGCGTACTCCTGCCACAGATACTCGAATTGTGGGACGTATCCAAAACGCAATTCGGACTGCTCTTGTCGATCTACGGATTTGCAAGCAACGTCATGTACGTCCTCTTATCGTGGGTACAAGATCGATATGCGCCCCAACAGATTATCTCAGTCACCATGATTATCGGGGGCATTACGACGTTCTTTCTCGGCAAAACGTCAGATTTCAACGTTCTGCTGTCACTGCTGCTGGTCCTGGCAATCTGCTGTGAAGGCGCGTTTTGGCCCGCTATTTTGTCGTCCGTTCGAAAATCAACATCAGACGGCAATCAGTCAAAGGTCTTTGGGATTTTAGAGGGTGGTCGTGGGCTGATAGAATTTCTTCAGAACGCCATTACCTTAGGCTTGTACGCGTGGCTTGGCTACAGTGTTTTAGGCCTCGAAGTCGCCTTCATGATTAATGGCAGTGTCATGGTCTTACTGGGCATCACCTGTTGGTTTAGGCTGCCCAAGGAATCCTTACTCAAATCGAGTGAATCTTCGGGCATGATGATGAAAGAGGTCTTTGAAGGCATGAGATTCACGCTGGCACTACCCGAGATATGGCTTGCAGGCATCATCGGCTTCTTCATTTATTTCGCCTACACCAGTCTTCCGTTTTACATTACCTATCTCAACGAGAGCTACACGTTGCCGGTCATCGCAGCGTCGATCTTCGGGGTTATCTCGACCTCGCTTGGGCGCATCAGCTCGGCATTTGTTGCGGGGTTTGCAACTGATAAATTATTCGGAGGCTCATCGGGCGGTATGCAGGTCGGCCTCATGGTCGTCGCTGTTCTTGGGACTCTGCTGGCACTCCTTCCCATCACACAATCATTTGCCTGGGTCGCCATGGCGCTCTTGATGCCGCTTGTGTTTACTGTTTTCTTTATGCGCGCACTCTACTTCGCCCCTTACGGTGAGATGGGATTACCCCCGAGGTTTTCCGGCTCAGTGATCTCAGTGGCCGCCTTTGTGGTGTACGCGCCCTCTTCTTTTGCCTACCTGCTCTGGGGATTTATTTTAGACTCGTACCCAGGGGCAGAAGGATACCGCTACCTCTTTGGGACGCTTGCCGTTGTCGGCGCCGTCGGGGCTGCTATGGCCATTATTCTGAGGCGCCGTATGAGCGGAAGCCTTCGCGATCGAATAGCGCTCCAAGTCGCCGAGCTCGATGATAAATTGGGGCTTGAAGGAGAAGAAAAGACCTTCGCTAAACTGTAAGCTGAGGGCGTTGCGACGACGAGACAACAAACAAAAAGCGCGATGACTGAGGTCTCACGGCACTAAGCCCGAGCGCGCCTCAGAAACCATCTCACGCACGTCCGAAAGCAGCGCCTTGGCATCGTAAACCACGCCGTCTTTTATCGTGTAGGAAACGCCCCCCACTCGCTCAACAATGCCCTTTTCTCGATTGAGCTTCATGTGGCCCGTGCCGTACAGCAACTTAAAATTAGAGATCGGGTTACCCTCGACGAGCACAATATCGGCTCGCTTCCCCGGGGAAATAGAACCGATGTCCCCCTCCATACCCAGTAACTCTGCTCCGTTGCGCGTTGCCGCCTGAACCACCTCAAGTGGATGAAAGCCAGCCTCCTGCAACATTTCGAGTTCCCGGATGTAGCCAAAACCAAAGACCTTATAGATAAAACCCGAGTCCGAGCCCGTCGCGACGCGCCCTCCGGCATTTTTAAAATCATTCACAAAGCTCATCCATCGCTTAAAGTTATCGCGCCACGCCACCTCCATGCCGGTTGTCCAGTCAAAATGGTAAGACCCGTGTAACCGCGGGTCCGGCTCAAAGAAACGCATCAGGGCGGGCAATGTATAATCTTCGTGCCACTCGGCATTTCGCTCGCGCATTACGTCTCGGTTTGCTTCATAGATTGTGAAGGTGGGGACGAGCGTAAAATCGCGCGCCAGTAACTCATCGATCGTTGACTGCCACGTCTTTGTCCCGCGCTGTGCTGACTGGCTCCACAGTTTACCCGCCTCGCCAAAACGCCACTGCTCGTCCGAGTAGTTGTAGTCCGCCGGATAATCTTGAATCGTACGATCGTTAAACATGGCTTCCGGCAGGCCGTACCAGTGCTCCATGCTGTCAAGCCCGAGTCGCGCGCTATCGAGCACGTTCATGTGATACACACCATTTTGATCGTGGTGGCTGGCCGTACCCATACCCAGCCGTTGAGCTTCGTCATAGACCGCAGCTAACGCCTCTTCGGTACCTCCCCTTAGCTTGACACCCTTTGCTCCGCGCGCCTTTACAGCACGAACCCAGTCCCGAGCGCCCTGCTCATCACTGATTTCAAATTGAGCCAACGAGGTCCCAGGGAACATAGCAAACGGGACAATATCGGGGGCAACGATTTCGTTTCGCGCGGCGCGCGCAGCGTGGCTCACCGTCCAGTCAAGACCCATGACCGACCCCGTGTCGCGAACAGTGGTAATACCGTGTGCCAGCCAGAGCTTAAACACGTACTCCGGCGGTGTAATAGGCCCCACAACCCCTTCATAGGGATTCGCAATGTGGACGTGCGCGTCGATGAAGCCGGGCAAGGCGGTCATACCGCGGGCATCCACTCGGTGCTCTCCGGGCACCGGTTTTGGCGGATAGCTGACAATCTGAGCGATGGTATCGCCCGAGATGACAATCGATACCGGACCTCGCGGGGGCGCGCCGAGACCATTAACCAGCATGACGTTTTCAACCACCAACCGGTCGAACGGACCGTCTCCCTCTGTATCCATGCGATCAGGTGCTGGACTGGGTATGACAACGCCCATGGCTTTAAATCGTGACGGTCCCTCTTCACCCGGTTCGACGGTCGCACTGAACACGTCAAACGAGAGTATTAGACTTAGCGCCACACCTACTGCAGAAAAACGTCGAGACAGTCTTTCCTTGGGCTTCTTTTTTCTTAATTTCTCAAACATAAAGTCCACCTGATCCACTCTTTATTGGAAAACCCCGGTTACTGTTAACCAACAGTGTGCAAGGTTTATAACGAGGCTGTATCGAAACTGTATTTGCGAAACTCACAATCAAGTGCGTAACCCAGTGCCTCGTAAACCGACTGCGCTGCGGTATTGGCATGTGCAGTTTCAAGATCGACGCGCGTGGCACCCTGTATCTTTGCCCACGCATGAGCGTGTCTTAGCAACATTGACGCAACCCCCCTCTGTCGAGCTGTTGGGTCAACGTACACGTCGTAAAGGACATAAAAGGGCTTCATCTCGACAGAGCAGAACGCCGGATACAGCTGAGTGAACCCCAACATCACGTCGTTTTCCTGATACACAAAAAGGGTGGCGCGTTTAAGGGCCATATTGTCCCTAATCCACGCCTTTGCCCCGTCCAAATCGCTGGGCTGCTCGTAGAACATCCGGTAAGCATTAAACAAAGGGGCAATGTCATCCACATCGCTCAACCAAGCCTCGCGTACAGTCATAGTGATCCCCTAGGTCAGAAGAGACAAGTCCAGGGCTTGAGCGTACACCCAGAGTGCGCATTAAATCCAAAATCGTGATGTCATGTTGAATACTCCGCCTAAGGTCACTGAATGTTAGGACAAAAGAGAACCGCTCAAACAGTGGCCATCATTGGACTTGGAGACACCGGCGTTCTCGTCGCATCGCGGCTCGTAAAACAGTTCAAGGTCATTGGAATTACGACGAAGCCCAACCTGGTTAGCGGCCAGGAACTCGGCAAGCGATTAACAGATCTCCCCTGGTGGAGTGTCCATTACAACACCCCACTCAAACGCTTCCTTGGCTTGAGCGCAGTCGAGATTATTCAGGCAAAAGCAGAATGGGTAAATCCGGAACAACGGTCTGTGCGCATTCGACTTCCTGACGGCCTCGAACGCATCATTCACTACGATTATTTGGTCATTGCGTCAGGCACATCCAATGGCTTTTGGCGGGACGACTCGATTCGTTCACAAAAAGAAATTGACGACGCCCTTCAAGCAGACGCCGCGCGCATTGAGGCGGCAAAGACGATCGCTGTCGTGGGTGGGGGTCCCTGTGGTGTCAGCTGTGCACTCAACATTCGCCGTGCCGACCCGTCAAAACAAGTAACTCTCTACTTCTCGGGAGATCAACCACTGGCGGGATACCACCCTACAGTCCAAGCGTACTACGACAAGATTCTGAAAGACGCAGGGGTGACGCTACAAAGCAACGATCGCGCGATTGTGCCATCGGTAACCCCTAACTCCGGCTTGATCAACTTCGAGTCAGGTGCATCAGCCGAGGCCGAAACGATCTTATGGACCGTGGGCAGACGGAAACCTCATACACAGTTTTTACCCACCGAACTTCTGGATGCTGAGGGCTTTGTGAAAACCCAGCCCACGCTGGAAGTCGAAGGCAGCGATACGATATTCGCCATTGGCGATGTTGCGTCAACGGACCCCGACCGATCTTCGGCACGAAATTGGGCTTACGGGGTTTTGGTCAACAACATCAAGCGAAAAGCCGCAGGGAAACGGATTAACCAGTTTTACAAACCACCACCGAATCGATGGGGGTCGATCGTCGGTCCTCAAGCGGACGGACTGACACTGCATCAACACACGGGTAAACGGGTGAGACTCTCTCGGTGGTTAGTGGATAACGTTCTGCTTCCCACCGTGGTTCAACGTATGATTTACCGTGGCGTGGCCCGCTCAGTCGATTAGCCAGCGTCCTAACCTGCTTTGGCCATGGGGAAACGAATAAATTCGCTGACCAGCATTTGTGCAAAGCTCGAAGGGTCGGGCCGTTGAGTTGTCAGAACGCCCCGTGACCTCAGGGCAGCCTCAAGCACGTCCAAAATGCCGTCGAGTGTGAGATCGTCAGATTGATCCCTCCACGTCGCTTTTTCCGCTTCATCCTTAAAGCAGTACGCCTTCCACGAAATCGAGTAACGCAGGTCTGACCAGCTGTAGCGCGCGGCTTCAAGCCCATTTAAATTGGCGAGAGACCACTGATCTCCCCCTTGGTAGGTCAGCGTCGCGCCTTTATCGATCTCAGGAAAGCTCCCTTTGGGGGTGACG
>JABIZW010000018.1 GCA_018666295.1 Halieaceae bacterium | reverse complement strand
TATTTTAGCCTCGAGCGCCTCAAGACACGGTTTGGCGAAATCACCACCCACGCTGAACTGGCGCGCACCGCCTGTGAATAGTTCGGGCGCCGTGGACTCATCGTTAATAATATGGGCCTCACTGTGCGAATAAATGCCTCCGAACGGTGAGCACAATGTCGCCAACCCAATGCAATTGGCGGCTGTTCCGGTGCTGACAAGCAGTACGGTGAGCTCGCATTCAAAAACGGCTCGGAGTCTGTCCTCGACACGACGAGTCAGTGCATCAGTACCGTACGCCGGCGAGTGCCCTGAGGCCACCTGCGATAGCGCTTGAATAATATTCGGGTGAATCCCGGATGTATTGTCTGAACCAAAATCGCCTGCCATATCATTTCCCTAACCCAAAAAAAAGCCGCCCGAAGGCGGCTTTTATCATACAAGATAACGTTATAGAGCAAGTTTCACACGAGCGAAGAACATACGACCACGCGGATCGTGCTGCTTAGGATCGTAGCTGAAGTTCGCGGCATCATACGCTCTTGGCGCTTTTTCATCAGTGACGTTTTTGCCGCCGAGAGTGAAAACAGCTTGGCTATCGCCGAGGTTGAAATTGAAGTTATAAGCGAGATCGATGGTGCTCCACTGATCAATACCCGAGTCAAACCCTTGTGCCGCCGCTGATGCTGGAACTGCACGGCTGGTCTCATACGAATCAACGGTGTAAACGACCATTGAGGCACTGTGATTACCACGCTCCCAATCCGCTGTCAGGTTCCACTTC
Organism: Halieaceae bacterium; assembly: GCA_018666295.1. Lineage (GTDB taxonomy): Bacteria > Pseudomonadota > Gammaproteobacteria > Pseudomonadales > Halieaceae > Luminiphilus. The sequence goes on along the minus strand of JABIZW010000018.1, from coordinate 1,418 downwards.
GTTTCAGGCAGGGACCGCACAAAGTTATTGTGGTTAAACGAACCCACAACATCCTGCAAACCGCCTGAACCGTCTGGGATCTCGTAACTCAAGAAGCGACTCAGCGAGAGCTGAAGTCCAAAGTCACCCATGTCGCCCGCGGGCAGATTCCAATCAGCTGCCACGTCGAAGCCGTCTGTCTCAACCGATGCCGCATTGAAGTAAGCGACCTTCATACCGTTCAAAACACCATTGACCCGTGAAACATTCGGACCGTTAGGATCGGCGCTCAGCAGGCCTTGCGCGTTTTGTACGGTAATGACGTCCTCGTAGTCAAACTTCCAGTAATCGACACGGAAGTCAAAGTTATCGCTCGGACTCCAGACCACACCCAAGTTGGTGTTCGTTGACGTCTCAGGCTTTAGGTCTTTACTACCTTCAGCAAGCACACGAACAAACAGCGCGCTCGTTGCGCCCACATCAACGAGACCCTGCAACGACGTTGACTGGTTGTATTGCTGAACGAGTGACGCTTCACGGAATGCTGTCGACATGGACGCACGTACAACCACGTTATCGGTGGCCTGCCAACGCAGCGCAATCTTCGGATCCAGACTGCTGTCGGTCTCAAGCGACTCGTAACGGGCCGCAACATTCATTTCCAGCGAGTCCGTCAGCGCCACTGACGCCTCGGCAAATGCGGCGTATGAGTCCCGTTGAAAACCACCTTCGATACCACCGCCCAAGAAAATCAGATCAGCAGTTGTCAGCTCACCCGTCAATGGATCAAGGGTCTGTGTGGAAATATCGTCTCGCGACACTTCGTAACCCTCGTTACGGAATTGCCCGCCGTAAGCAAGGTTCACCGTACGACCATTCCAATCAAACCAGGGTCCCGCAACAACCAAGTCCGCAACGGTCAAATCAGTCACGATGTTGGTGTACGTATTGGTACTGATGTAATCGATGAGGTTGGCAGAGTTTTGGCTTGGATCAAAAATATTGAACGTCTCTGTGCCACTTTCACCACCTTGACCTGCAAGCGCCGCCGTCAAACGAGATGCAATAGTGTCAGGCTGATAGCCTTCTCGATCGTTCTCAGAGTAGGTCAGTGATGCATTCCAGTCCCACGCGCCGTCATCCAAAGAACCCGAAAGGTCGAGGGATGCTCTGAGCGTTTCAGAATTACGCGGTGCCAGCGGAGAGGGTGCCTCGGCTCCCAACGGACGACCGTACCAGCGAACAAAGCCATTGAATGGGCTGCCGGCTTGTCCGGGTGCAATGGTTGGGAAGTTAAGGGCGGGGTAAGAGGGCGACTGCGGATTATCCAGCACCTCGTTTTTCGCAAAGCCCAGCTCACCGCGGACAGTAACGCCGTTGTCCATTTCATGTGTGATCGCCGTGTAGACGTTGGTGCGCTCTTCTTCGTTCACCAAATT
>JABIZW010000136.1 GCA_018666295.1 Halieaceae bacterium | reverse complement strand
TTATAGGGAAAGTCTCTTACATGGGGCTTACCCTCAAGGGTATTTTTTGTATTGCCTTCGCGAATTCTGTCGAGTGTTTCGCCAGTGACCGCGTGGACCTTCCAGGTTTGAGTGTTGTATGAACTGGGTGCCCATTTCGCAGTTTCCAAAATGTCGTCGACCACCTGTCTGGGTACCGGCTTATCGAGAAACCCGCGCGCGCTTTTTCTTGATTTTGCGAAATCTGTGAAACCCATACGATGTGTTCCTTAAGTTAGTAATTGTTCATTGGGTCAGCCCCAGTAGAGTGGCTGATCGGCCTAGTCAGAAACCTATTATCCAAAGAGTGACTTCACGAAGAGGTCGTCTGCGTTTTTTCAATTTCTTCCAAGACACTCATAGAGATGATATATTGGCATATATTATGTCAAAATAAAGGGTGCAATGAAAATGAAAGTGTTACGAACGCCTGAGACGAGCTTTGCTGACATTAAGGACTACCCCTTTGAGCCTCACTACACCAACGTCATGACTGAAGACGGTGCGACGATAAGGATTCATCACATTGACGAAGGACCCAGTGACGGTCCTGCGGTTCTGTGCTTGCACGGCCAGCCAGTGTGGAGTTACTTGTTCCGTAAAATGATTCCCTATCTTACTGGGGCGGGGCTACGAGTGATCTGTCCGGATTTGGTAGGTTTTGGAAAGACCGATAAGCCGGCTGCAAGAGAAGACTACAGCTACGAGCGGCAGGTCGAGTGGATGGGCGCATGGCTTGAGCAAAATGACTTCACTGCACTCACATTTTTTGGTCAAGACTGGGGCGGACTGATTGGTTTGAGGCTTGTTGCCGCGCACAGTACCCGATTTGACCGGGTTGTGATCTCCAATACGGGTTTGCCCTACAACCCTAATGTACCTCAAGAGCACGTGACTGAAGTTGAGGCCTATCGAGCGAGTGCGTCAACGCCGACCCTGTTTGACATGGCCAAGGAAATAGGACGGTTGTCTTGGGAGACGAAGACTGCGAACCCAGCACGCGTTTTTGCGGTCTGGCAGAAGTTCTGCTGGGAAACCGAATACTTACCGATCGGCTTCATGCTCAGTTTCTCAACAGAGCCGCAAACCAGAATACTCCAAATAGCTCGCGCGCTTTTGCACAAACTTGGGTTCAGAGCGCCGCTTCCCTCGGCTGTGGCGCAAGCTTACGACGCACCGTTCCCGGCGGCTGAGTACACCATGGGGCCTCGGGCAATGCCGAGCCAGGTGCCGTCTTTGCCGACGTCACCGTCGCTTGAGCACCAGCGTTTAGCCTGGGAGTTCTTTGATACATTTGAAAAGCCATTTCTGTGCGCGTTCACCGACGATGATCCCATCACAAAGGGCTCGGATAAGGAGTTCAGAGAGCGGGTGCCTGGGGCGAAAAATGAGTCGCACACGACCCTTCGGGGTGGCGGCCACTTCGTACAAGAGACTCGACCGAAAGAGATCTCTGAGGTCATTATTGACTTTATTGCACGTTCCCAGACGACGGCACAGCGTTAGGGGGCACACAGCGTTAGCGGAGAACGTCGGGTCAGAGCGACACCGCCGTTGACATAAAACGCCATGAAAAAGCGTCGATGAAGCTGCAGAACCGCGGGTGCTTGGCGCAGGCTTTTATAGTGAGGTCTGGGCCTATTATCTGCCCGCTCGCTCAAAGAATCGTATAACCTCGCCCCATGCTTGAAAACACACATCTAAGTCCAAAAAATGACTCAGAGGGCGTATTCCCGGAGTCGCAAGGCCGTCTCCAGCGCGATGCGGCGGATGGCGCAAAAATCACGAGTTTTACGCAGGTCTTCCTGCGCCACGGCTTATTGATGTTGGCTCTGGCCGCACTTTGCGTTCTCTTTCCCAATGCCTTGGTCGCCTTGTCGCTGAGTGTGGCCGGCTTTTTAGCTTCGCCACATTACTATGCGCTGGCCTTCCTGACCTTATTGGCATTCTTAATCGCTTACTCGCAGTTGTCGGACAAGGTTGTGAATCGTAAGCAACTGATGTGGATTGGGTATTTATTATTTATTTCCGTCGCCGAAGAATGGATCTTTCGTCTCGCGTTGCCGAATTTACTCAAGGGCTACCTAGCGCCCCTTTATGCAGTGGTTATTAGCAACTTAATCTTTGCCGCTATTCACTTCTTTACCCTTCGCTGGCGTTTAATCTGGATCCTTGTCGCCTTTTTAGGGGGGCTGGGGCTGAGTCGAGTAATGACCCACGGTGACTTACTGGTGGTCATATGGCTCCACTGGGTCGGCACTTTTCTGAATACGCCGTTCCCACCGGGATTGAAGCAACTCAAAGAAACAACAACACCATTGCCGCAAGACTAAAACGTCATCGGCGTGAGCGCCAAAATCGATGGTACTGGCAGCGAAGAGCATCAACCAGTAGCTAAGAGCCCCAATTACGAGCCCCGCGATGTCGATCTTTTAGTCGTCTAGAATCAATGCGGGGTTC
>JABIZW010000201.1 GCA_018666295.1 Halieaceae bacterium | reverse complement strand
TTAAGTTAGTTATCTAAAGTTATATTACCTACAACTACTCCTTTGCATTAACAGTAGTAGCAGTCTTCTTTGTCTACTTCTTTTGTTATTCGTCTTTTGTTGCTCAGTCAGGTTTAGCCTCAGAAGCACCTACATTGCCACACACACTTATTAGTCAAAAAATAACCAATATTGACCTATGCATTACGAGTAGAGACACCTGAAAGCATTGGTTGTTTTTATGTTGCCCAGTCCCAATTAAATAGCACCTAGATGTCCTGCTGACGCCTCTCTAACACCTCCACAGCGCGACTGAGTTGCTCAACACTAGAACCGCCAGAGTAAACGTTATAGGTGATATTGGGCTTTTCATGGCCTACTAGGTCCGCAGCAATACCTTCTGGTATCCCTCCCCTCTCTAGTTCAGTCACAACGAATTTTCTTATGGAATGAAAGCACTTCTGCCTTGTTGAACCGTCGTCTAGTAGCTGCCGTTTAAGACGACCAAATCGCTTTCCAACAGCGTTAGCGGTTCCACGCAGATCAAGGCTCTTAAGATCCACACATGATGCCAGCGCAGGGGCAATGGGGATGAGTCTGTTACTCGAGGCTTCTGTTTTCGCATCGGGTCGCACTCTAAAGCACTGAACGCCACTCTCATTAACAATATATTCTGCTGAAAGCTCTCCAATCTCAGACAGTCTCATGCCAGTAAAACGACCGATGTCGATGTAGTTGACCATCAACACATCGTTGGCATTCTGAGCGGCTTGTCGTAACAGCCTCACTTCATCGAATGACAAAGGAAGGTATTGTCGAGGTCTTGCCAGCTGCTTAGAAAAATGAAGATTCTTGAAAGGGTTTTGAAGATTCTGAGACACAAAGCCTCTATAACGGAGCCACTCAAGATACTCAGAAAGAAAACCGACCGCTTTCTGCATCGTCTTGACTGCCCTCCTCTCGTTTGCCGGTTTCAATTCCTCAGTTGATAACCATCGCTGCGCATTAGCACGGTTAAGATCTTCAAGTGTATGGATAAAGAGTGTTGCCTCGAGAATGTACCGTCTCGCTTCTAGTTTTGTTCTGTGTCTTGTGTAGTGGGCTTCGATGAAATCCAACATATGTGCTGGCAGAGACACACCATCATCCCATTCAATAACAGCGTACAGATTCGCCTGTGAAGGCTTCAATTGTTCCAACCATGATGGTGTATGCCTGTTATCACAACGCCCCTGAGAAGCATCAGAGAGGCGCTTAGATCGAGCCAGTTTTGGCTGCACTAATTCGGGGGTTTCTCGAGCAGTCGCAATCAATTGCTGCCACTCATTAAGCATCGGTAATGCCCTATTGGAAGCCTTACGCTTGTCTCTAGTACCTGTTGATTGAGCAAACCTAGTTCTACCTAGGACAACACGAACATCGGAAGGGATACGTAACTCAACCTGCCATATGCCGGACTTCAAACACGTTAGATTCATCTGAGAAGTCTCCGTGAACCATTGAAGTACACAGACCTTTTACACAGAGTCAGAGAAAATTTACGTAGGTACGCTGTCTAGAAGAAATGGCGGAGCGGACGGGACTCGAACCCGCGACCCCCGGCGTGACAGGCCGGTATTCTAACCAACTGAACTACCGCTCCAGGTAGACGACACTTGACGTGTCTGTTGTGTACTGTCCAAACCCCAGAGGAGAATGGTGGGTGATGACGGGATCGAACCGCCGACCCTCTGCTTGTAAGGCAGATGCTCTCCCAGCTGAGCTAATCACCCCCGAAAGACGTGGCGATTATAGAGACGCCTGCTTTAGTGTCAATTGCCTTTCACTCATTCACCTGCATTTTTTTCAATTATGTAACGAGATATCCGCAACTTGTGTAAACTCCGCGCTTTAATGAACAGCTCGAGTATCCACCGTGGAACTTTACAAAGACTTTCGTTTTGAAGCGGCACATCGGCTCCCATTCGTTCCCGAGGGACACCCCTGCGCGAGACTGCACGGTCACTCCTTCTTTGTACGCCTGACGATCGACGGCGAAGTAAATCCTGAAACGGGTTGGGTCATGGATTTTGATGATATTAAGGGAGCCTTCGCCCCCCTTCTCGATCAACTCGATCACTACTACCTCAACGACGTTAAAGGTCTCGAAAATCCAACGAGCGAGAATCTCGCTAAGTGGATCTGGAATCATTTAAAACCAAGGCTTGCTGAGCTTTGTGCGGTCGAGATTCGTGAAACCTGCACTGTTGGCTGCGTTTACCGAGGCCACTAGCCCACCGAAAACGACGACATTTTGGCGCGCCGTGTCAAAAAAAAAACAATATTTTTTGTAAAACCTATTGACTCCCGAAAATATCTTATTCACATCAGGCTATCCGTGCCTCCTTTACGCCTACTTAGTAGTCAGTCCCTTCAAATCGCTTTACAAATGATACATAACTTATTGATTTTATTGAAAAATTATCTAGTGGTTAATTTTTAACCAATCTGAGAACGACCCAATAGACAAAGGGTTTCTGGCGCCAACGAACAAATTACCCACCAAATTATCCACAGGTTCTGTGGACACTTTTGATCTCAAAAGACGCACGTTTATGGTGCGAAAAAGCGACGAACAATCGTGAGCACTGTTTCGGGTTGCTCTTGGTGCAGCCAGTGCCCCGCATTCTTAACGGTCACCACCTGAAGGCGCTTAAAAAGCGGCGCGAAAGCTATCTTTGCGTCGGTGGGAACGTAGTCGGAATGCGCACCGCGTATGAAGAGCACAGGGCCATCGAAGCACAGCGCCTCACCCTGCCCCACACTAATCGCCGCTAGAATAGAAACGTAGCCCGCCTCGAGGCCCGCAAGATTAAAACGCCAACGAAGAAACCCCTCATCGGAAAGTACGGCGCTTGTCAGGAGAAAATCGGCCACCTGAGGGTCGTCCAAGTGACGCAGTAAGACCGCCCGAGCTTCGCGGCGTGTGCTCAAACGGGCGGACTCTACTGACCTTAAGGCTAAAAAAATGGGGTCGTGTCGACGCTCATACGCCTTTGGCGCGATGTCCAACACGATAAGCTTATGAACTAGGTCTGAGCGCACGAGCGCCATCTGCATCGCAACTTTCCCCCCCAGCGAATGACCCACCAGGAAGACATCACTCAGGTTCTCAGAGTCCATCCATTGGGCAACTCGTTCGGCATACTTCGCAATAGATGGTCTTTCAAGCCAACTCGAGCGGCCGTGATCGGGCAAGTCAACACTAAAGACACAAAAATCATGGCTGAGGCCACGCGCTAACTGACCTAAGTTATTGCCAGAACCGAACAACCCGTGCAGTAACACCACCGCGCGATCGCCTTGCCCCGTCGATCTAACGTTTAAATGGTCTGCCACTCGTGGTTCTCCTTTGTTACGATCACGCCAGCTTACTTCTTTGTCGCCGCTATGAGGAATACCGTGCCCACTACTAATAAACGTGCTTTGAGCATTTATTTTACCGCTGTGCTGACCGGTCTTGCACTGCTTAACGGCTGCGCGTCAGGGCCTGTTTCTGGTGGCGGTTATAATCCGACCACGCCAACTAATTCGATCGACCAAGAGGCCTTGTCCGCGGCCCAGATAAAACGCGTCGTGATCGCAGACGTCAACTTAGGGTCACCCTCACGAAAGTACATGCAGAAAAAAGAAAAGTCCGTCGACGTTGTCGTCGCAGCGACACTTGAGCGTCACGGCTGGGAAGTCGTGCCCTCAAGAGAGTTTTCGCAGCGATGGCGAAACGCCGTGTCGATGTACGGTAATCCAGTCGATCCTACGACAGGACGCGTCAACGGGAAGACATTTTCTCGCATTGTACAAACTGTGCGTGACCAGATTATGGAAAACTCAAAGATAGACGCACTGGTCTTCACCGACCTCTTGGAGAAAGACGTTTACTTCTCGCAAGGCGTTAACCGTGTTGCGCGTTGGGATGGCGTTAGCCGAAAACCCCCGACACAAGGTGCCGGCGATGGCGTGTCGGTCAACTTCAATTGGGGCGTGCCTGTCGCGGCGACCACGGTTCGAGTCTCTGTCTTTAATGCCGACCTGAAACTTTTGTTCAGCGGCGAAGGCGGCATTGCCCTTAATGAGGCTGTTGACGTTCGCAGCGGTTCAGGATTTATTCGTCGTCGCGAAATTTTGGGCAATGAAAGTCACATCGATGAAGGCGTTGCGATTGCGCTTCACCCTTTAGTCCCCATGTCGAAATGGCCTGGAAACCCTGACTGAGCAGATTATCCAAACAAAGCGCTGGTTCGGTCGAGCACCCAAAACGTCGAAACGGCGCCAAGAATGTAAACCGGCGCCCGTGACAGCCACGTCGCCCGGCTGAAGCGGGTCACCACCAGCCCAATACCGGTCAACAGTGCAATGAACGCGAGCTGGCCCACCTCAATCCCCAGATTGAAGAACAGCAATGCGGTCGGCAGGTAGAGTTGCGGTAGTCCAGTCTCCGCCAGAGCCCCAGCGAAGCCCATGCCGTGAAGTAAGCCGAATCCGCCTGCGAGGTACCAGGGCCGTTGCCAAAGCCTGCTCTCTCGCCCAGGCCTCGATAGCTCTAAGGCGAGCACCCAAATGGATACGGCAATGAGCCACTCAATTAACGACTCGGGATTAGCGACAATGCCCAGCGATACCAGCGCCAAGGTCACGCTGTGACCCACGGTAAAGGCGGTGACGGTGTAAAACAGTCGTCTTCCCCACCCGACCAGCAGTAAAAGACCCGCGACAAAAAACAGGTGGTCGGTACCCACGGCAATGTGTTCAGCACCAAGCCACAAGTAATGCAGCGCCGTCGACAGGGAAGAGCGCTGAGCCGGCACTAGAAACTCTGGATTTTGGACCGTGAGGACTTCTTGAAAGAATACGTCGGGGTGGGGCCTCACCGATACGACCGCCGACGACTGATTAGCAGCCAGTCCCGAAACGCTCAGCACCAAACCTTCAAGTGATGCATCACCGCACGACCACTGTTGTCGCAGAACCTTTCCGGTCCCTTCTGGAAACCAAGGGGTTTCAGAAATTACATCACAACTCTCAGGCGCCACAGGTAGCATCGGCACGTTTGATGTCGCTTGAACAGGCGTTTTCCAAACAACAGAGATTTCGCCATTAGACAGTGCTCGCACATCAAGGGCTGATGGCGCAAAGCGGTGTGCCTCGGCAATCAGTGGCGTGACGAGTAGCAGCAGAACCGTCAAACATCGTCTCACAGCAGCACCTCGTAACCCGCAAGTGTCGCATCCACCCAATTTTCTATAGTCTCGCGGTCTCGATCTCGCCGGATGTCTCGTGCCACGTCCTGCGCGACCTCATCAAACCGTTTGACGCGACTTTCAGCAATGTCTTCTACCCAAACCCAGTGGTTTCCAAAAATCGATTGAAGCGGCCCTACCCACTGGCCCAAACGTTCAGCCTCGACAGAAAAACGCTGTGTAAAGCCATCGCCAAATTGCCGTGAAATCTCCGCAAGACTCCGATCTTTAAAGGTATAACCCGCTAAGAAGACATCACCCAGCGCACGCGCTTCAACCAGACTGGCACCCCGGCCGAGTGCGGTGACGAGCTGCTCAACACGTGCCTGGCTTGCCTCGTCGCGAAGAAAAACGTGACTGAAACTGTATCGTATTGGCTCCTCGAACAGGTCAAGTTGCGACTGATATGCCGCCCTTAACGTCGCCTCTGAAATCGATGACTCGCCGCGACTCGCGACGATCAAGGTTTCCATGACCTGCACCGTTCGCCGGCGAATAACCTCATCAGCAAGATGAAGGCGCAGCTCTAGCGCTCGCGTGAGTAATTCCGAGTCCTCAGCGTCTTGCTCCGGATCCATAAACCGCATGTTCCGAATAAGACGGCGCTGAACAACTAGATCGTCTTCTATGAATCCACGGTGTAAAGCCTCCATAAAAAGAAGCTCATCCCTGAGTTCACGCTCTTTGATCATCTGTTGCTGCGCCGTGGAGAGCGGCTTCCCTTGAAGTTGGGTCAACGCCTGCACTTGCAGCGCAACGCGCTCAGCATTAGGGGGCCCAATGATCGGTTTTGGCTCAGGAAACAGTAATCGATCTACGATAAACAGAACCACGCCAATCAAAACAAACTGACACCAGACCGACCGTAGCAACCGCATTAGAACACTCCCCAAAGAGTGCTAAAAATGCGTCATGAAGTCAGTCGGGTCAAGCGCCGGAAGCTTTTTTGATGGCCCTTGTCTCGTTCCGAGATACAAAAAGCCAATGACTTCATCTTGCGCACCGCCGCCAAGTGCCTCGACCACACTCGGATCAGTCGCATACACGCCCGTTCGCCACATCGAGCCGAAACCCAGCGCGTTTGACGCCAGCGACATGGCATAGGCCGCTGCAGCCGCAGAACCAATTTGTTCATTACGCTCGACCTTGGGGTGGTTCTTGTACTGCAGCATGACCGCAATAATTGTGGGTGCACGCTCTGGCGCCTTCAGTGCTTTAGCCAATTGCGACTCATCGGTAACACCACGAAGTCGTAAACTTTTCTGAAGCACAGTCCCCAGATGTTCCCGACGATCGCCTTCAATGACAACAAAATGCCAGGGGCGCAGCAGTCCATGATCAGGTGCTCGCATGCCTGCGCGAACAATGTCGGTAATTTGATCCGGCGCAGGGCCAGGAAGGCCCAACGCGCTATGAGAAACGCGGTCGGTCAGCAGCTCCAGGAGAGAATTCACATCGGTGCTCATCATTTAAAGTGACCTGTCCTAAAATTGTTAAGTATCGAGCTGCCATTTATCCGGCATCACTCTCGTGTGCGTATCAATATTGACATCACCCAGCGTCAACATACCGTCCACTGCCTTTATATCGTCGTCATCGAGCACACCGTCATTGAAACGATACAACGGTTGCCAGTCCCCTGCTAATCGCGCCGACTCAATATCCATGCGTTCTTTCTGGGTACGCTCATGACGTTCGCGCCACGCCTCAATCGCGCGGGCGCCATGTAAACCTTTGAGAACAGCGTGAGACGTATCGGGACTCAGAACTGTCGCAGTCGCGTTGTTCCCCCCAAAGCCCTTACTGTTCACCAGCGAGTAAGTACAGCGATCCGTAGGCGTGTTGTCCAGTAAAAAGCTCAATCGGTCCGTGTGTACATCGGGTGCAAGACTGGGAATGGTTCCGATACCCGGAATCCACTGAGACTCCCAGATACCCAACAGGGCAGATAGCTGATCACCCGCTGCCGCGCCTAACGAATGCCCCGTGTGGCCTTTGACCGCAGCCACACGCCAGTCATCAACACCTAATGCCTCAGCGACGGTACTCATAATCGCCGACTCTGTCGTTCTGTTCTGAGGGGTGCCCGTCCCGTGAGCCATCACCAGCCCTTCTGACCGAAACGATTTCTCTCCGACAATGTCGCGAGCCGCTTGTGCAGCACGGGCCATGGTCAGGTAATTGCCCGGACCTGGTCCAGGAATCGACTTCTTCGGACCGTCCGCATGCACCGATACAAAAGGGACAGCACCTAAGATTGGCGCGCCCTGCTCCAGTGCGAGCTCGTCATCCATGAGCACCAGAATTTGAGCTGATTCGGCAATAACAAAACCACAGTTCACGCCAAACGGGCGGCAAGCTGACCCATGATGTATTGTCGCGTCATCACTGAGCCCCTGCAGCGCTCGCAGTCCTTTGTCAGTCGCCAAAGCCCCCATTGCCACGTAACCGTCCATCAGCGATGGAAGAATAGGCGCCTCAGCGGCTCCGACGACCGCGACTCGAGCGCGGCCCGAACGAATATCTTCAACACCCCGCTGTAAGTTGTATAAAAACGTCGCACAGGCCCCAAGCGCTGGCCCAGTATGACCTAGCGACTTCAACACGTAGGCGTTTAGGAAATCACCCGGCATTTCTGCAAAACCTAACGGGCAATGCTTCGAGGTCACACGTTCCCCACGAAGCGATGCCGTCAGCATCCCACCGGTTGCTGCGTCGTCGAGCTGCCCCATGGAACTCGACACATAAACACTGACCGCATCGGGCGCTAGATTTGCGGTGAGCTGGTCCCAATCAATCCCTAAATCAGCGAGCGCATCGGACATGGCAAAAATAGACATTTGCAGACCACGAGGGTGATTCCGAGACGTATAAAGTGCGGCCGGGTCAAAGCCTGTGGGTAACTGACCTGCAACGCTCACCTCAAAGGGGCGCTCTGAGGCCACGAAAATAGTCTCGCCTGACGATAGCCCACGAAGGCTATCGCTCGAGCGTGATGTCGCAAAACCGTCGGGACTTAGATTAACAACGCCGTGAACGTCATCGACGAGAAACCGAAGGTTCGTGGGAACGGCCGCCGGGTCAAAATAGTCTCGAGCAATCTTGCGCACTAACGTCCCAGCAAGGATGTCATCGCCATCTGAAGCGTCCATCATGCCCGAGAGTGCAGCCAATGTTTTTTGCTGTGCCGAGCGCCCAAGCGCGTCAAACACCAATCGATTATGGGCGTGTCGATGGGATGTTCTCCCCGCCGTATTCACACCACCAGAAGCAACAATCACAGGCAACTTTGCCATGTTTTTCTACCGTCAGCATTACAGATGTCTCTGGATTGTAGATTCAAGGCGCGCTAGCATTTGTTTTTTTAAGACGTAAATCATGAAAAAACAGACGGAAAAAATTCGCATCCCGAAAATTGCGGCGCTAATTCACGACTTCGCACTCGCAAGCTCCGTCTCGCTGCCGATGGAACTCGCCATGGCAGCCGCGCAAGTCACAGGGCACAGTCTCGGATCACGAGGCGCTGTGCAACTGCTGTCCCCAGACGGTGGCCCAGTGACGACCAGCGGTGGCTTAACCATCAATACCCAAAGCATCAATGAAGCCGGGCAGCTGGATCTACTCGTTATTGCAGCGGTCTGGCGAGACCCTCGACGCGTGCTCGCCCGACACCCCTCTTTGGTCCCATTTATTAAGAAAACTATTAAGCAGGGAGCCGCTGTCGCGGCTGTAGGGACCGGTAGTTTTCTTCTCGCCGAAACGGGTTTGCTCAACAATAGACCTGCGACAACACACTGGTTTTGGTTCGAGGAATTTGCAACGCGTTACCCAAAGGTCGACCTGCGGCGCGACCAACTCATTGTCCAGTCAGACAACCTCTACTGCGCCGGCAGCGTTAACTCAATCAGTGACCTACTGGTTTACCTCATGGGAAAATTTTATAACGCTGAAGTCGCACGACACGTAGAGAATCAATTTTCGCCAGAGATCCGTCGACGCTTCAAGTCGACCCTTTTGGGCTCTCACGTACTCCAAGAACACCGCGATGAAGTGGTCTTGGATCTGCAGTTGTTCATGCAGGAAAAGCTCGCCAGCCCACTGTCTATGTCCAGTATCGCTCAACAATTTCAGTTGTCAGAGCGGACGCTGACACGTCGTTTTCAACGCGCCGTGGGCACATCACCCTGGCAGTACCTACTGAATCTGAGACTGTCCGAGGCCGAATCGCTGCTAAGGACAACCAATCTATCGATCACGGAAATCGCCGCTGAAGTCGGTGTCAGCGACTCTGCGCACTTCGCACGCCAGTTTAAAAAATCAAACCGCTTAAGTCCGTCGGAATATCGTAAAGCTGTGCGAGGCAAAGTCTTTTCAACGATTTGAGGGCGACTCCGCATTGTGACGCCACTTTGGCTGTGGCTTAATCCCCCCCCCACAACGTTTTGAGAACAACGAGGAAGGCCATGTCAGAGGCGATTTACATTGTAAGCGGTGCGAGAACGCCTATGGGCGGACTCATGGGTGACTTGGCGGCGGTTCCTGCGACCGACCTCGGCAGCACGGCCATTCGGGCCGCCGTAGAACGCGCAAGCGTCAGCGCTGCGTCGGTCGACGAGGTCTTTATGGGTTGTGTCCTTCCCGCCGGACTAAAGCAGTGTCCTGCCCGGCAAGCGGCGCGCAATGCCGGACTTCCAGACGACGTCGGCGCAGTGACTGTCAACAAAGCCTGCGGAAGCGGCATGCAAGCCACTATTTTCGGAATCGACAGTATTCGTGCCGGCACCAACAGGATTGCAGTCACCGGTGGGCTCGAAAGTATGTCTAATGCGCCGCACCTCATGCCCACAGGGCGTGCCGGTCAACGCCTTGGTCATACCAGCATCTACGATCATATGTTCATAGACGGTCTTGAAGACGCCTACACAGGCGCTGCCATGGGAACTTTCGCGCAGAAGACCGCCGATGATCACGGGATTACCCGTGAAGCGATGGATGCGTTCGCCATCCAAAGCCTCAGCCGAGCCCAGATGGCGATTGAGCAAGGTCTTCTGAAAGCCGAGACGGCGACCGTTGACGTCAAAACGCGTCGAGAAACAATTAGCGTTGTCGATGATGAGCAACCGCATAAAGGGCGCATCGACAAGATTCCAAGTCTTCGCGCAGCGTTTACAAAGGACGGCACCATCACCGCAGCCAACGCAAGTTCGATTTCTGACGGTGCCAGTGCACTGGTTCTGGCAAGTGAGTCTGCTGTTCAAGAATTCGGCTTGAAGCCCATGGCCCGAATTATTGCGCATGCGCGATCGAGTCGTGCTCCCGAAGAGTTCACGTTAGCCCCTGTCGATGCCATCTCGTCGCTGTTGAATAAAACCGGTTGGTCTACCGATGACGTAGATCTCTGGGAGATTAATGAAGCATTTGCTATGGTCACCATGCTCGCGACGAAAACGCATGGACTGGATCATGAAAAAGTGAATGTTCATGGCGGCGCTTGTGCCCAAGGCCACCCTATTGGCTCAACAGGATCCAGAATCATCGTCACCCTCATGCATGCACTTCATCACTACGGCAAAGCGCGCGGTATTGCTGCACTTTGTATCGGAGGTGGAGAGGCAACCGCTGTTGCAATTGAGATGTGCTAAGCCAGGAGAAATAACATGGCGCTCGACACCGTCCCCGATATTTTGGACGACATCCGTGAAGGTAAAATGGTCATCCTCATGGATGACGAAGACAGAGAGAATGAGGGCGACCTTGTTATTGCTGCCGAAAAAGTCACTCCGGAGATTATTAATTTCTTTGCCAGTGAAGCCTGCGGATTGATCTGTATGCCGATTACGGCGGAGCGTGCGCGTCAGCTGCGTATTCCACTGATGGTTCGCGACAATCGCTCACAGCACGAAACGAACTTTACTGTGTCGATCGATGCGACTCATGCGGTAGGTCCCGGCGTGAGCGCCAGGCAGCGTGCGCATACGATTTTGGAGGCTGTAAGGTCGGACGCAAAAGCGGCAGACATCGCACAACCTGGGCATATTTTTCCCTTAGTCGCCAAGCCAGGTGGTGTACTTCAGCGAGCAGGACATACTGAGGCCGGTGTAGATCTCGCACGAATGGCGGGCTGCGAGCCAGCGGCTGTAATCGTTGAGATCATGAACGAGGACGGCACCATGGCGCGCAGGCCTGAGCTTGAGGTCTTTGCAAAAAAGCACAATCTACGCATCGGAACCATTGCAGACCTTATCGAGTATCGTGCACTGCACGAGCAATCCGTCAGGTGTACGGGCGAATTTCCAATTGATACGCAGTGGGGCAAATTCACACTGACCACATTTGAAGATTTAGTCGACGGTCAAATTCAATACGCGCTCCACCAGGGTGACCTCACGGGACCCGATTTACCGGTGCGAATTCAACCCATAAACACCCTACGTGATGTTTTAGGCACAAAATTGCCGCAGGGCTCTCAGGGCTGGTCATACGAATCGGCCATGGCGTTTATCGCCGAGCAAGGTCGGGGACTGGTCGTCATGCTGGGGGGTTGGGAATCCCCGGAAGCCATTATGCGCAATATTGCTGAGCTTGCGGGCCAAGCGGAAGTCGAGGCGCCACCAAGAAACTACAGAGTCATTGGTACCGGGGCGCAAATTTTGAGGCATCTGGGAGTTACCAACATGAACGTCATGTCGGCCCCCATTAAGTTTAATGCCATCTCTGGATTTCAGCTGGAGGTGTCGGGCTTCATACCACGCCCGCCTCAATAGCGGTTACTCGCTGTGAAACGTAATCGCTGATTCCAGATCCGTCCGGTCCGTGACGACGTCGTTAATGGGTGTGTCGAGCGGATAGCCAAAAGACAGGCCGAACATGAGGCGGTGCTCGTCGGGAACCTCGATCACTTGGCGAATTTGTTTCGCCATGAATCCCAGGGCAGTTTGCGGACACGAGCCAAGTCCCTGTGCAGTCAGACCCAACATGACCGTTTGAGTAAACATGCCTAAGTCGCAGGCTTCACGAAGACCAAAGCCTTGAGGAAGCATGAAAAAAGCGACTGCGGGTGCCTCAAAGAATCGAAAGTTTCCTAAAAACCATTCCTGACGCTTTGCTTTCTCCTCACGAGGAATGGCCAATGCGTCATAAAGTGCTTTTGCCGCACCATATTGACGATCTTTGTAAACGCCCTCGTAAACACCGTCGTAGGGAAAGTCAGGCGCCACATCGCCTGAGGCGAAGGCGGCAGGTAATGCCTCTCTTAAGGCCTCAAGTTTCGCACCCGTGACAATGTGAACGAACCAAGGTTGGGTATTGCAGTTACTGGGGGCTCGAAGCGCCGGCCCGAACACTTGG
>JABIZW010000019.1 GCA_018666295.1 Halieaceae bacterium | reverse complement strand
GAATAGTGAGATTGCGATATCCCCTATGATTTTGAGCCAGAAACGTCACTTGACTGCGACGCTCATCATCCTCCAAAAGCTGAAAATCCGCCCCAACGATAAGCTTGACACCCTCGCGCTCAGCCGCCTTATACGCCTTGATTAGACCAAAAAAGTTAGTCCGGTCTGTCACCGCGACTGCCGGCATTTCGGCGGCCGACACCGACTTCATAAGGGGGCCAACACGCACCAGACCGTCCACGAGGGAAAACTCTGAATGAACGCGCAGATGGACAAATGAAGGGGTCATGGTTGCTATTAAACCTCGTCTTCGCCGTCTAGCATACGTGCAACGGGTGCAAAACTTTTGCGGTGTATCGGCGTAATACCAAGGTGCTGCAACGCCTCAAGGTGTTGAGCGGTTGGGTACCCTTTGTGCTTGGCCAGACCGTAACCTGGGTAGGCTTCATCAAGCGCCTTCATCTCACGATCACGGGTGACTTTAGCAATGATCGATGCGGCGCTAATACAGGGCACGGAGCCATCACCACCGACGATAGCCTCTGCTGTAAAGTTCCAGTTCGGTAGTTTATTCCCATCGACTAGAACGTGATCGGGCCTGACCGGGAGCGACTCAACCGCACGTTTCATGGCGAGTAGCGACGCGTTCAAAATATTCAGCCGATCGATTTCTTCAACACTTGCGCGCCCAATGGCGCAGCACACCGCAGTCTGCTTGATCGTCTCAAACAGCGCTTCGCGTTTTCGTTCCGAGAGCTTTTTGGAGTCGTTCAAACCTTGCGGGAGCTCGTCCCCGAGGATAACGGCGGCTGCGACCACGTCGCCTGCCAGCGGACCTCGGCCCACTTCATCACAACCAGCAACCATGACAAGCTCAGGTCCGATCATGGTTCAACAACTCTTCCAAGGCGTCCACTGACCGCACGGCAAAGTCGCTGCCAATACTGTCACTCAACTCTGCAAATCGCGCTTTCTGATGATCGCCTGCATCACCAAATGTATCCAATACTGATCGATATAGATTCTCTGCCGTCGCCTCCCCCTGCAAGAATTCCGGTGCGATCTCGGTGCCCGCGATGACATTGGGAAGCCCCACGTATGGAATAGTCACTAAACGACTTAAAATTTGCCAAGAAAGCCAGCCCATCCGGTAAGCAATCGTCATTGGCCGTCCAATGAGCATCGCCTCGAGCGTCGTGGTGCCCGACGCGCACAGCACGGAATCAGAAGCGACCATAGCCAACCGGCTTTGCCCTTCAATGACGATGAATCGGTCGTGTTCAATCGGCATAAAATGGTTGATTTGGTCGAGTCGCTCGGCCGAGGCTGCGGGAACGACCACTTGGAGCTGACTGTCTGTCGCAAGAAGCTTCATAATCACCTGAGCAAACACCGGTGCGAGATGCTCGATCTCGCTGGCACGACTGCCGGGCATGCAGACGAGCACTTTCCCCGATTGCGACAGTCCTAAATATTTGCGCGCGGTGTGCTGATCGGGCATCGCCGAAAGATCCTCAATCAGAGGGTGACCGACACAGACCGCTTTCACCCCGTGATCAATATAAAAATCTCGCTCAAAGGGCAGCAGACAGAGCATTAAATCGACTGACTTTTTAATTTTGTGAATGCGACCCGGACGCCAGGCCCACACCGACGGGCTGACTAAATGCGCCGTCTTGATCCCCTTGGACCTCAGTGAACGCTCTAGCGACAGATTAAAATCAGGACTGTCGATACCAAGAAACAGCGCCGGCTGTGTCTGCAACATGTGCTGTTTTACGCCGCGCCTGATCGACAAGAGCTCAGGCAGTCGTTTAAGCGGCTCGACGAGGCCAAAGACTGATAAGCGCTCCATGTCATGAAGGCTTTTAAGCCCATGGAGCGCCATAAGCTCACCACCAATCCCTGTAAATTCAAGACGATCATTGCGGTAGCTCATTTCCCTGAGAACAGCACCGCCTAAAATATCCCCACTTTTTTCACCCGCGACAGCGCCAATGTGATGCGCTTGAACCATTACCTGACGATACCGCGCTCAGATGATTTGAGAGACTCAAGCAGAGGCTCAATCTCAGGCGTTTCCACAGCCATTTCTCCCAGTCTGTCAATCGCCACATCGAGCGTTAGACCCTGACGATACACCAATTTAAAGGCCCGTCTCAGATCTGCCAGCGTTCCGTCACTGAACCCTCGACGCCGCAGTCCCTCGGAATTAATGGTTCGTGCCTCAGCAGGGCTGCCGGATACTGTGACGTAGGCAGGAACGTCCTTACCGATCGCCGTACCCATACCGCTAAAACTGTGCGCGCCAATTTTACAAAACTGATGCACCAGCGTGTAACCCGACAGGATCGCCCAGTCGTCGACAACCACGTGACCGGCGAGGGCTGTATTGTTGACCAAAATCGTGTGGTTCTTGACGACACTGTCATGCCCTATGTGTACGTAGCACATAATCAAGTTACTGTTGCCAATCGACGTATCACCGCGATCCTGAATTGTCCCCCGATGAATCGTCACACTCTCTCGAATCACATTATCGTTGCCAATGGTCAAGGTGGTCGCCTCGCCCTTGTATTTCAGATCAGGAGTCGACTCACCAATAGAGCTGAACTGGAAAATATGATTACGGGCACCGATTGTCGTGGGCCCCTTAATCACAACGTGGGGCTCGATAATCGTGTCCTCGCCCACCACGACATCGGCACCGATGACACAGTACGGGCCGACCTGAGCTGACGGATGAATCTCCGCAGTAGGGTCAACGATGGCGGTCGCGTGAATCACTGATCAGCGATCCGCACACAGTATCGTCGCGGTGGCGGCTGTTTCTCCGTCCACCGACGCGCGAACATCAAACTTCCAGATACCCCGCTTTTCACTGACGATAGACGCTTGTAGCACCACACGATCGCCCGGTACGCAGGGCCGCTTAAATCTCAGCTTATCAACACCAACAAGGTAATAAATCGAACCATCTTCAGGCGTTTTACCCATGGTCACAAAACCCAAAATACCTGCGGCCTGAGCCATCGCCTCGACCAACAAGACGCCGGGGAAAACGGGGTTTTCCGGAAAATGACCATCAAAAAAGGGCTCGTTAATACTGAGGTTTTTATAAGCCTCTATAGACACCCCGGGCTCTAGCGCCACGACACGATCAACAAATAAACAGGGGTATCGATGGGGAAGGTGTCGCCGGATGTCTTCAATATTCATCATCAAGGTCTAATCCTTTCAATCACTACTGGGTTTCTCAACCATTGACTTCTCAAGGGCATCAATCCGTTTGGCCATGTCATTGAGCCTCTCGTAACGCGCCGCGTTTCTCGCCCAATCTCGAGTGGGCATTAATCCCGTGCCAGACGCGTAATGCCCGGGCGTGTCAATACTGCGTGCCACACGTCCCTGACCGCCAATATGAACGTCACTAGCGACCCGCAAATGTCCCGCAAACCCAGCTTGACCACCCACGGTGCAACGCTCGCCCAGTACGGCACCTCCGGCGAAGCCGACTTGACCGGCAATCGCGGACTGGGCACCGATGTGCACGCCATGGGCAATGTGCACTAGGTTATCAATGATCACGTCATCCTCGATGACCGTGTCTTCAAGTGCACCGCGATCAATCGCACAGCCCGCACCAATTTCAACACGATCACCAATCTGTACACTGCCCAACTGTAAAATTTTCTGCCACCCCTGCTCGGTGGGTGCGAACCCAAAGCCGTCTGACCCGATCACCGTGTTCGCATGAACAAGGCAGGAGTGTCCCAGAGACACGCCGTGATAAACACAGACACCTGCCCGCAGTTCGGAATCTCTCCCCACCTGCGCACCCGCACCGACCCAAGCATTGGGCCCAATCCAAGCATTGTCACCAATGACAGCATCCGCTTCGATAACAGCGCCTGCCCCTATGGTGAGATTAGCCCCTAAGGTTGCAGACGGTGCAACAACGGCCGTGTCGTGGACACCGGGTGCCCTGACGGGTCGGTTATCAAAAATGTGGGTCGCACGCGCAAAATCAGCGTAGGGGTTATCGCTGTAAATGATCGCGCCTGGAAAATCGACGGCCCAACTTTGTGGGCAGATCACCGCGGATGCGAGGGAACCACTCAGTTGTTTGACAAACTTTTTCTGCGCAACAAAAGAAAGCGCCCCCTCCTTCGCTGAATCAAGAGGCGCTAGGCGCACCAATGACACCTCTGGGTCACCTTTAAACGGCAGATCCAGTGCCTTGGCGATGTCGCCTAGCGTTGGCATTTTACTCTTTCGGTTGCTGGTTCAGCTTGTCGGTGACCTTTGCAGTGATGTTGTAGCCAAGATCAGCGTGAATAACCGATTGGGCCTGCAATAGCAGTCCAATTTGATCGGTTTCAATAACTTCGCCCAACACCTGCCTCGCCGAGGGGACAAGCTCTTGAAAAACGCGCTGCGCATTTGTCTGTTGCAGGGACTGCAATTTCTTCGCAACGTATTCAAGATCAGCATTCTTACTTGCAAGCTTCTGACGAGCGGCAACCTGCTCATCGTCGCTCATTGCAGCTTGGTCGCGCTGAAAGTCTTGCACCAACGTGTCCAGTTCAGCTTTGAGGCTGTCAAATTCAGCCTTGTCTTCAGCGAAGGCGTCTCCGGCTTCGAATTCACTCAGCCGTTGCTGGGCATAATCAGTCTGAAGAATTGCCTGCTCTAGGTCTACGACAGCAATGCGACCCTGAGCATGAGCTACGGTCGATGCAACCAACAGTGCCATGACGGCGATTGTGCGAAACAACATTGGGTATAACCTCCTGGTTAGTTATTAGAATCCACGCCCCAGCGTGAATTGGAATGATTCTCTTCGGTCAGTCTCGCTGGCATTGAGCGGTCTGGCAATAGCGAACGTTAGTGGCCCGAAGCCGCTGAGCCACGTTACACCGATACCCACCGAGTATCGCAATTCGCCGGCATCAACACCAAAACAATTAATCTGATTTTCACGACAATTCGTGTTGAATACATTACCAGCGTCTAGGAACAATGCGGAACGAATGGATCGTCGGTCTTTGACAAACGGCATGGGGAACAAAATTTCTGCCGAGCCCTCGATCACCACATTGCCGCCGAAGGGGTCTGGGCGACGTCCGAGGAAAACCTGCTGGGTTTCAATTTCACCGGTCTCAGGATTCACAACGTAACCAAAACCTCGTCCGTCTGAACCACCAACCTCAGTGGGCACGCCGTCCTCATCAACCCCAGTCGTCGCGAAACCGGTCTGATACAGCACCGGAGGTGTGCTGCGCGGCCCCAATGTGTTCGTCTCAAATCCGCGAACACTCCCAAAGCCGCCGGCGTAAAAGTGCTCGTAAAACGGCAGCTCCGTGGTATCGCCATAGCCGTCTCCGTAGCCCACCTCACCACGTAAGTGAAAGGTGAATTCCCCATAAATGGGAAGGTACATTTCGCCACGATAGTTAATTTTGAAGAACTCTAGATCAGAGCCAGGCAACGAAAGCTGTGCCGACAAAGAGTTGGACATACCGCGTGTGGCCAGCTGGCCTCGGTTCAGGGTTGATTGAACGTACGAACCCGTCACTGACCAGTTCGTAAACGCATCACCGTTTTCATCTAAGAAGCCATCTGAGGCAATGGTTGCGAAAGCATCAGCGGGAAGGTCAGTAATAGGAAAAAGTTCTTCGGGCCCCGAAAAAGTGCCATCAAACTGTCGCGTCGATACGTAGTATTGCTCTATACCGGGAATCAGCCGCGGACTCGTACGAATCTCTTGCACCGCGTACTGACCTGAGGTGATTTGAGTATCTGTAATACCCAAATTAAAACCCAATCGCTGTGTCTCACTGATGGGGTAACCAAACGTCATGGTCGCACCCACTGTATCGGTGGTGTAGCTCGCAACATTAATTTCGGAAAGGTCAGTTTTTCGGTAGAACAGACTAAAACCGCGACTCACACCATCCTCGGTAAAGTAGGGGTTGCTGTAATTGATACTTGCAACACTTTGATAGGCCGATGAATTCAAATTAAGTCCGACTTGGCGACCCGTACCTAAAAAATTATTCTGCTGCAAATTCAGACCAAGAATCAGTCCCGCCCATTGTGAGTAGCCCAAACTACCGCCAAT
>JABIZW010000020.1 GCA_018666295.1 Halieaceae bacterium | reverse complement strand
GTAGCGCTGCTCCGGAAACATTTGTCGCAAAGACTCGATCAAACCAAACTGCACGCCGCTTCCACCATGAACTGCCAAACCGGTCGGCTTATCGATAATCATTAAGTGCTGATCATTGTGAACAATGCTTCGCTCGATTCGCTGAAACCATCGATCGGGCACGGTGACGGAATCAGTTGGACCCGATGTCGTAATCGGCGGTATGCGAACAATATCACCTGACAAAAGTTTTCTATCAGGTCTTGCGCGGCCTTTATTGATTCTGACCTCACCGGTTCTTATTGCTTTATAGATTCGCGTTTTAGGGACGCCCGAGAGCTTGCGCATTAGGAAATTGTCTAATCTTTGGCCTGCCTCATCGTCAAATAACTGAATAAATTGGGCCTTGGTTTCTATCACTGGACACCGCGCAACGCTTAGATTGATGAAACATCGGCCTAGTGGTATGATCCGCTCCGGACGACGTGGGACCGTTAATGTACGCGAAAGCGCTCCACAGGGCATCACCCTGTTTGTAGAACGTCAGTCCAACCAAAGAAAACTCGAAGCGCCGGCGCATCGGAAGGCAAAGAAAGCAGTCTCGGCAGCTCAGAGTTATACGTTAAAACCGCGATTCAATGGCGCGGAGAGATTTGAGCTGAGTCAAAAGAGGACATCAGCTGCGACAAGACGAATAACGCGACGCCGAGTGGCTCGCTACACCGCAGTGTCGTGCACACTTGTGCGCTCCCCCGCTGTTGGGTTGCCTTATGGAACCTGACACATGAAAAAGATGTTAATTAACGCCACAGAGCGCGAAGAAGTTCGTGTCGCTCTCGTTGATGGCCAACGACTGTATGACCTCGACATTGAAAACCGAGCAAGACTGCAGACAAAAGCGAATGTTTATAAAGCGAAGGTGACGCGAGTCGAACCAAGCTTAGAAGCTGCCTTTGTTGATTTTGGTGCAGATCGCCACGGATTTTTACCCCTTAAAGAAATTGCTCCGCAATACTTTCGCACCTCAACCCCTGAAGGCGGAAAGCTCCGTATCAAAGATGCGATCAAGGAAGGCACAGAAGTCATTGTGCAGGTGGACAAGGAAGAGCGTGGCACCAAGGGAGCCGCGCTAACGAGCTTCATCAGTTTGCCTGGACGCTACATGGTGCTAATGCCCAATAATCCTCGAGCGGGTGGCATTTCTCGCCGTATTGAGGGTGATGATCGTTCTGAACTGCGTGACGCGCTGTCTCAGTTGACTATCCCTGACGGTATGGGCGTTATTATCCGTACTGCCGGAGTCGGCCGCACCGCAGAGGAACTCCAGTGGGACCTCGACTACTTACTCAAGCTCTGGGATGCTATTTCCGAAGCTGCCGCCAGCAACAAACCGCCTACGCTCCTATATCAGGAGAGTGACGTTATTATTCGCGCTATTCGCGACTACCTCAAAGACGATATCGATCAGGTGTTGATCGATGACCCGAAGGCGTACCGGCAAGCCCTCGATTTCGTCAGCATGGTCATGCCGAAATACCAAAACCGCATTAAAACGTACAGTGACTCGCTGCCCTTGTTTAACCGTTTTCAGGTCGAAGGCCAAATCGAAACCGCGTTCCAACGTGAAGTGCGATTGCCCTCCGGCGGATCAATCGTAATCGATCCAACTGAAGCATTGGTGTCAATTGACATCAACTCCGCGCGAGCCACCAAAGGGAGTGACATCGAGCAAACTGCGCTTCAGACAAACCTTGAGGCAGCTGATGAGGTCGCGCGACAGCTTCGGCTGCGAGATATGGGTGGACTGGTTGTTATCGACTTTATCGACATGAACGCGTCTAAGAATCAGCGCGCTGTCGAAAATAGAATGCGGGACGCCCTCGAAATTGACCGCGCCCGGATTCAGCTCGGCCGCATCTCGCGCTTTGGTTTGCTTGAAATGTCGCGTCAGCGTCTGCGTCCATCACTCGGTGAAACAAGCGGCATGGTATGCCCCCGCTGTACAGGCCAGGGCACCATTCGTGATACTAAATCGCTGGCGCTTGCAATTTTACGTCTCATTCAAGAGGAGGCCTCTAAAGAACGAACCGGTGAAGTTCGCGTCATCGTTCCTGTCGATGTGTCTGCGTTTCTGCTCAACGAGAAGCGCGCTGCCGTGGGTGAAATTGAACTCGCTACCAAAGTTCGTGTGCTGGTAATACCGAACCCTCAGATGCAAACCCCCCACTTTGAGGTGGTTCGTCTTCGCGACGACGAGGTTGAAGAAGAGCATCGTGAAAGTTTCGAAATTGACCTCAGTGGCTATGAGAGTGAGCCGGCGATTGACGATGCAGACAAACCTGCGGCCGCACCTCAGGCCTTGGTGCGTGGCGTCATACCCGACGCACCACCACCAGCCGCAGCACCACAACCTCAAGAGGCGCTGGCAAACACTCCAGAGCCCGAGGTAGTTGCGCCCAAACCCGGATTATTCCCGCGGTTGTGGTCCGCCCTCTTCGCACCCAGCCCAAAGACAGAGCCAGAGGCAACCGGTGACAAGAAAGCGACCGACAAGGATGCGGAAAAAGACGCTGAAAAGTCGAGCCAAAAGCCGCGACGCCGCAACAACCGTCAACGAAAACGACCGGTCAAGCAAACATCAGAAAGCACGGATGCTGCAGAAACGCTAGGCGAGGCCACGACTGAAACGCCTACACCGGAGGCCTCGGAAGATACGAGCACAGACGGGGAGGCAAAAAAGCGCCGTCGCCGCGGACGCAGAGGTGGCCGTCGTCGTAATGGTGCCGAGGGC
>JABIZW010000209.1 GCA_018666295.1 Halieaceae bacterium | reverse complement strand
GGCATTTACGAGACCCTTTTAAAAACCGTGGGCCAGTTACTCAAAGGCGATCTTCAGTCCTCACGTCCGCAAAGCCTGTCCCTTTTCTTTGAAGGTCGCCACAACGGCATGTCACCCGAAGCTCGAGCTGCGGTTTCAGCGGTGTTACTACAACACCTTCTCGTCGTCGCAGAGCGCAGTCAGCGGCTAAAATTTGTAGGAGGGATCGGCATTGGCCGGAGCGACCTGAGCCGGGGGGAGCAAAAGTCCGCCTACGCCGCACTTTATACGCAGTCGGTTATCGATGAAACGCTGTACGCGGCACAGCGAGCAGGATCATCGGTGAAGGTCTCCCAGTCGCTTCAAGATCACGAGGACGTTTGCACGCGCTTCGAGCTGATTGAAACAGCCGATGGCGACACACAACTGGGAACTCCCTCAGTCGACGTGGTTGCCGAACTCGACAAACAAAGCAAGCTCTTACAACGCCGTCTATTCCCAGACGTGGGCGAGCAGACGGACCTTCCCTTTTAGGGCGCAGCGATCGTCAGACCGCTGACCTTTTGGAATCCCTTAGGCAGTCTATTGCCCCGTCTCCCGCGCTCGCCGCGGTAGTTTTCAAGATCTGATAGCTTCAACTTCAAGTGTTGACGACCCGAATTCACTTGCACGACATCACCGTCGCCAAACACTAAAAGACCCACCAGTATCTCTTCTCGCGCTTGCGCTCGGGCAGAAGGAATACCAATGATTTTGTTGCCCTTCCCCTTTGCCAGCTCAGGGAGGTCCGCAAGGGGGAAGACCAACAAACGGCCTTCAGAAGTCGCCGCAGCCACCAACAAATTGTCACGGTCAAGGACAGTGACGGGTGGTATAACTTGTGCACCCTTTGGAAGACTCAAGACTGCCTTGCCTGCTTTGTTTTTCGCTACCAGGGCGCCAAACTTTGCCACAAATCCGTAGCCGGCATCACTGGCCAACAAAAACTTCTGATTCTCGGCACCCGTCATGAGTCCCTCAAACGTGGCACCCGACGGCGGCGAAATCCTTCCCGTCAACGGCTCACCTTGACCTCGGGCTGACGGCAACTGATGCGTTGGCAGCGAATAGGCTCGCCCGGTTGAATCAAAGACCACTGTGGTCTGATTACTTCGACCCAGGGCTGCAAATTTGTAGGCGTCACCTGACTTGTAGTTAAGGCTTTCAGGATCAATGTCATGCCCTTTCGCCGCCCTAATCCAACCTTTTTCAGAAACCACCACGGTCATTGGATCTGCACTGGTCAACTCGAGCTCAGAGAAGGCTTTTGCCTCTTCGACCCTCACTAACCGAGACCGCCGCTCATCACCGTATTCGCTGACAATCGCAACCAGCTCGCCACGGATCAACTGGGTCATCAAGTCCTCGCTGCCAAGCGTCGTCTGCAGCGAATCGCGCTCACTGTTGAGCTCAGACTGCTCGCCACGAATTTTCATCTCCTCAAGCTTGGCAAGATTACGTAGCTTCAAGTCTAAAATAGCGTCCGCTTGGATCTCCGATAACGTAAAACGTGCCATCAGTTCCTGCTTGGGCGCGTCTTCTTCGCGAATAATGCGAATGACCTCATCGAGATTAAGATAAGCAACCAGGTATCCTTCGAGAATGTGCAGTCGCTTTAACACTTTCTCCAGTCGGTACTCGAGTCGCCTGCGCACGGTTAGGCGGCGGAATTTAATCCAGTCTCTGAGCAGCTGATCAAGCGACCGCACACCGGGGCGACCGTTCATCCCAATCACATTGAGATTCACACGATAGGATCGCTCCAAGTCTGTCGTGGCAAAGATGTGACTCATCATGGCGTCGAGATCAACCCGGTTAGAGCGCGGTACGATGACCAATCGCGTTGGGTGTTCGTGATCTGACTCATCGCGCAGATCTGACACCATTGGCAATTTTTTAGCCTGCATTTGAGCGGCGATCTGTTCGAGTACTTTTGATCCAGAAACCTGGAAGGGGAGCGCGTGAAGCACAACCGCGCCGTCCTCTGTACGCCACGCCGCTCGCATCCGCACGCTGCCGCGACCCGAACGGTAAATATTTCGAATCTCTTCGGCCGGCGTAATAATTTCAGCGTCCGTGGGGAAATCGGGCGCTTGAATGTGTCCACACAAGGCGTCCACTGTCGCCTCTGGATGATCCAGCAAATAAACGGTCGCGTTGACCACCTCCCGCAGATTGTGTGGGGGAATGTCGGTTGCCATACCGACAGCAATGCCGGTCGTACCGTTAAGCAATAAATTGGGGACCTGTGCAGGCAGTACAACAGGCTCGTCCATACTGCCGTCAAAATTAGGCTGCCAATCAACCGTGCCTTGACCGAGTTCGCTCAGCAATACGTCGGCGTATTTCGTTAACTTAGACTCGGTGTAACGCATCGCGGCAAACGATTTGGGGTCGTCTGCTGAACCCCAATTGCCCTGGCCGTCGATGAGCGGGTGGCGGTAGGAAAAATCCTGAGCCATCAACACCATGGCCTCGTAAGCGGCGCTGTCTCCGTGCGGGTGGAACTTACCAATCACGTCACCGACCGTTCGCGCCGACTTCTTATACTTCGCAGATGACTTGAGCCCAAGCTCGCTCATTGCGTAGACAATTCGGCGCTGCACTGGCTTTAAGCCATCACCCACGTGAGGCAAAGCCCGGTCGAGAATGACGTACATCGAGTAATCAAGATACGCCTTCTCGGCGTAGTCTCTCAGTGATAACGTTTCAGTTGAGGGCGGGGCATTAAAGAGGTCAGACATAAAACCTTGATCACCTTTTCGAACAATTCGTTCCAATGTGGAGTGCGCAAGGCTCGCTCGTGATAGCCTTCGCACGCAGTGATTATCTTACAGCAGCGACGCAAGCATGGAACACATTAAATGGCGATGGCGCCACTTCGATACGATGTCGGCAGCGGCTTGGCACGAGGTTCTCGCGCTGCGGTCTCAGGTGTTCGTCGTGGAGCAAGAGTGCGCCTACCAAGACCCCGATCCCAAAGACCCCCTCAGCTGGCACTTAACCGGTCACCTGGGTGATGAATTGGTCGCCGGAATGCGTGTCGTACCGCCTGGCGTGAGTTACGACGAGTGTTCGATCGGTCGCGTTGTCGTCCCCACCTCGCTTCGAGGGCAAAAACGAGGCGTCCAACTCATGGCGGTGGGCATAAACTTTTGCGAATCTCGATGGAATAACGGCATCCGCATCAGCGGTCAGGCTTACCTAAAAGGATTTTATGAGGCACTCGGCTTCGAGACCGTTCAGGGTCCTTATATGGAAGACGACATACCCCATTTTGAAATGTTAAAACCCGGGTCTTAAGCGGCTCGAGAAGCGCGTTTTCGCTCATGCTCCAAAAGCAACTTTTTACGCAATCTGATGCTGTCAGGCGTCACCTCGACCAACTCGTCGGAGTCAATGAACTCCAGCGCCTGCTCTAAGGTGTGCAGTACCGGCGTCGTCAAAATTAACGCTTCATCGGTCCCCGATGCACGGACGTTTGTTAGCTGTTTTGCCTTGGTTGGATTAACAACAAGGTCGTTACTTCGGCTGTGCAAACCGACAATCTGACCTTCGTAAACGTCGACATTGGCTTGAATAAAGAGACGTCCACGATCTTGCAAGGTGTACAGGGCATACGCCAACGTTTTGCCTTTCACCATCGAAACGAGAACGCCGTTGTTGCGCTGCGCCAGTTCGGCTTTGCTCACGGGGCCATAATGATCAAATATGTGGGTCATAATGCCGCTGCCCGATGTCAGCGTCATAAACAACGACCGAAAGCCGATAAGGCCTCGTGCGGGCACAATAAACTCAAGCCGCACACGGCCGCTTGTGTCTTGCACCATATTCTTCATTTCTGCGCGACGCTGTCCCAGCTCCTCCATGACACCGCCCTGGTGCTGCGTCTCACAGTCGATGACGAGTTGTTCGTATGGTTCACAGAGGTTTCCGTCAATTTCCTTTTGGATGACCTCAGGGCGTGAAACCCCCAGCTCGAATCCTTCACGACGCATGCTTTCAATCAAAACTGACAAGTGCAATTCACCGCGTCCCGAGACAACAAACTTGTCGGGGCTGTCGCCTTGCTCGACGCGCAAGGCGACGTTATGAATCAGCTCACGATCGAGGCGTTCTCTGATGTTTCGCGAGGTGACGTACTTGCCTTCAGTCCCAGCAAAGGGTGAGTCATTAACTTGGAACGTCATGCTGACTGTCGGCTCATCAACCGACAGCGGCGGAAGATTCTCGGGCGCATCAGGGTTGCACAGTGTGTCCGAAATATTCAGCGCATCAATCCCGGTGACACAGACAATATCACCCGCTTCGGCGACATCCACTTCGACACGTTCAAGCCCGTGGTAACCCATGACCTGAAGAATTTTCCCGTTCCGCGTTGTCGCATCGCGATCAACGACCGAGACCTGCGTATTCGGTGTCAGCTTGCCGCGGGTGATTCTACCGACGCCAATCACGCCTACGTAACTGCTGTAGTCCAGTGCAGAAATTTGCATCTGGAAAGGGCCGTCAGAGTTTACCCGCGGCGACGAAACGTGATCGATGATCATTTGGAACAACGGCTCCATGTCATCTGACATTTCTGCGGGGTCGTCTCCCGCAACCCCGTTAAGGGCCGAGGCGTACATAATTGGGAAGTCCAGCTGCTCCTCCGTCGCACCCAGCGAATCAAATAGGTCGAACACTTGATCAATAACCCAATCAGGCCGCGCCCCAGGGCGATCAACCTTATTCACCACGACAATAGGGTTTAGACCGCGCTCAAACGCCTTTGACGTGACAAAGCGCGTTTGCGGCATGGGTCCATCGACCGCATCAACAATAAGTAAAACACTGTCCACCATAGAGAGCACCCGCTCAACTTCGCCACCGAAGTCAGCGTGTCCCGGGGTATCGACAATATTAATGCGGTAATCGTTCCATCGAATGGCCGTATTCTTCGCCAAGATGGTAATCCCACGCTCACGCTCCTGATCGTTAGAGTCCATCACTCGCTCCGCCCCCTGACTCTTCCGGTCAAGCGTTCCCGATTGCTGAAGAAGACAGTCCACCAATGTGGTCTTGCCGTGGTCAACGTGCGCGATGATCGCAATGTTTCGAAGATTCTCAATCACTTCTAAGTTCTCTGTTGGGTAGGGTGGCTGGGCGCGCGGACTTTACCACAGACACGTGCGTTATCGATTCGGTAATTCTGCCGTCTTGTGCGTTTAAAACGGGACCCTCACGCACCAAAAAAGTGCTACATAAAACGGCCCGCACCAAGTAAGTGCGCGCGGCTGGCGTAACGGGCTGATGTAAATAAACAATAGTCATTTAAATCAATTACTTATACTAAAATCAACGAATTACCTATGCTGGCACGCAGTTTGCTATGATTAGACGGCAATGGTGCATCACGCGCTGATGTACGCAAACACAGACCGAGTAGATCGGGTTAAACAGTCCTTAGGAGGCTTACATGTCAGAGCGCACGCTCAATTTGATTAAAGACAATGATATTCGCTGGGTAGATCTGCGCTTTACCGACACGCGCGGTAAAGAGCAGCACGTCAGTATTCCCGCCACTCAAGTCGATGAAGACTTTTTCGAAGACGGCAAAATGTTTGACGGCTCGTCGATCGCAGGCTGGAAGGGTATTAACGAGTCCGACATGATCCTCATGCCCGACGACAGCACCTCTGTGATTGATCCATTCACAGACGATGCAACAATCATTTTGCGGTGTGACGTGGTTGAACCTTCTACGATGCAAGGCTACGAGCGGGATCCGCGCAGCGTCGCAAAGCGGGCTGAAGCTTACCTCACATCCACAGGACTGGGCGACACCGCATTTTTTGGTCCTGAACCCGAATTCTTTGTGTTCGACGACGTAAAGTTCAAGGTCGAAATGCAGGGTGCAAGCTACGCCATTAATTCAGAAGAAGCCGCCTGGGCCTCCAATGATAGCTTTGACGAGGGCAACACAGGCCACAGACCTGGCGTCAAAGGCGGTTATTTCCCCGTCCCACCGGTCGATTCACTTCATGATATTCGCGCCGCAATGTGCACTGCGATGGAGCAGATGGGTCTCGACGTTGAAGTACACCACCACGAAGTAGGCACCGCCGGACAGTGTGAGATCGGCATTCGATTTAACACCCTCGTTGCCAAGGCGGACGAAGTACAAATTTTGAAGTACTGCGTTCACAACGTGGCTCACGCTTATGGGAAAACAGCGACCTTCATGCCCAAGCCTTTGGTCGGTGACAACGGTTCCGGTATGCACGTTCACCAGAGCATTGCCAAAAACGGTGAGAACACGTTCGCAGGCGATGAGTATGCTGGCCTGTCAGAAGCGGCGCTATACTATATTGGCGGAACCATTAAGCACGCGCGAGCCATTAACGCGTTTGCAAATGCATCAACCAACAGCTACAAGCGACTGGTGCCTGGATTCGAAGCACCCGTCATGCTGGCGTATTCCGCCCGCAACCGATCGGCATCGATTCGTATTCCTTATGAGCCATCGCCAAAAGGCAAGCGTATTGAAGTTCGTTTCGGCGATCCGACTGCAAACCCATACTTGTGTTTTGCGGCAATGCTGATGGCAGGTCTTGACGGCATTCAAAACAAGATTCACCCAGGAGAAGCCGCGGATAAGGATCTTTATGACCTTCCCCCTGAGGAAGCGGCGGAGATTCCAACGGTTGCGTCGACACTGGAAATGGCGCTGGATGCACTTGACGCTGACCGTGAGTTCTTAACCGCCGGTGGTGTATTTAGCAACGACATGATCGACGGCTACATCGAACTCAAGCGCTCAGAAGTCGAGCGTTTGAATATGACAACTCACCCCATTGAGTTCGATATGTACTACTCGGTGTGATCTCGAAAAAACGAGGGCCCGCAGCACAGCGCGGGCTTTTTTTTGGCTCCAAATTTGGCAAACGTCCAAAATCAGGAGAAAAGTGCACCACTATGGTGCAAAAGGCGTAACAAGCATGATGACAAAATCAACGCGATTAAACGTGCTAGTGCCTTTAATAGGCATTATCGCCCTTGCGGGCATGCCCTCACTGTCTGCCGATATCTACAAATCGGTCGATAAAAACGGTGTTGTAACCTTTAGTGATACACCGCCTAAAGAAAAATCAGCCTCCAATGAGCGCATTGAGCTTCCGGCGCACACCAATCGCATTCCATCGATTGAGATTCCAGAACGCCCGGTGAGCGAGAACAGTGAAGTTCCTGTAAATCTGTCAATACTGACCATCACCGCGCCGCTCGATAACGCAACTATTCCTATGGGGCCGGGCATTTTTGACGTACTGGCTGACGTACAGCCGCCACTTAAAGAAGAGGAATTTGTCGAGCTGTACCTCGACAGCACACCTGTCGGTCCCCCCCAGAAAAAACCCAATTGGACACTCACCTACGTGCCGCGAGGGGCGCACAAGCTCGAGGTTCGACGCGTGTCCTCATCGGGACAGGTTTTGGATTCATCTGCACCCATAACTGTATTCGTTTTACGACCTTCAGCACGTTGAGATCGGCGTGATGACACCAAGACCCAGCTTTGATCTTGATTCGTTAACGACCTGCATTGTGCTGATCGATGAGCACGGCGTGGTCGACATGGTTAATCAAGCGGCGCAAGTCTTACTCGAAACGTCGTC
>JABIZW010000022.1 GCA_018666295.1 Halieaceae bacterium | reverse complement strand
TTATCGAGACACCGTCCACCAGCGGTGCAAACCCGGACGGCCCGTTTTACGGTGTGCCCATCCTCATCAAAGACATGGGCTCTCGAATAGCCGGTCGAGATCAACAAATTGGACTGGGGTTCAAGAAACCGGAACCGGCTGGCGATGATGACCCACTGATTGAAAATTTTCGGCAAGCGGGCTTCATCGTTTGCGGACGTACTGCAGTCCCTGAAGACGGTATGACACTCATCACACACAGCATTCCTCAAGGAGACACGCGAAATCCCTTCAACCTACAACACACCCCGGGAGGCTCCTCTGGCGGTTCTTCAGCGGCGGTAGCAGGCGGTATGACACCGATCTGTTCGGCCTCAGATGGGGCAGGTTCAATTCGATTTCCCGCCTCATGGACGGGGCTCATCGGCCTTAAGGGCACTCGGGGCATCAACCCTCTGCCAAAGGGCCTCAACGAGTCAATACTTGCCGGCGCGGTAGAGGGTGCGCTCGTACGAAGTATGAGGGACTGCGCTGCGGTCACCGAAGTACTTGCGATCCACCGGCATCTGGGCGGCAGTTTTATGCCGTCGCATCCCCCACCGACACTGCGTCCGCAAGCCCAGGTAAAAAGCAGACAGTTTCGTATCGGATTTTGCACCCAGGCCTGGGGGAGCGATGTGAAAATTGACTCGGATGTCCA
The DNA here is from genome assembly GCA_018666295.1 of Halieaceae bacterium. GTDB lineage: Bacteria > Pseudomonadota > Gammaproteobacteria > Pseudomonadales > Halieaceae > Luminiphilus. The sequence continues at coordinate 5,627 of JABIZW010000022.1, read as the reverse complement.
GTCCGCACTGGCAAAAATGGCCCAGCGGCTTGAGCACCTGGGTCATCAAGTGATTGAGCTCAGTCCCCAAGACATCTGTGATTTTAATTCGCTAAGAGAATCATTCACCGTTGCAGAGTGGTTGTTGCCGATCAGTCGCGAACTTATGCATCAAGTTCATGAAGCCAATGTCGAACTGACCGACGCCAACGCGTCCATTCAATTGAGAAATCACCTCGCCCTGGCAGATCGCTACGATGTCGATGACCTGTTTGGCGCGCAACTTGAAACAGAAGAGCTGATGCGGCGTTGGGGCGCGTTTTGGCAATACGGCCCCTGTGATCTATTGCTCTCACCGGTCACACCCATTACCTGTCCTGAAGTGACCGCGTCCTACCGTATGGATTCGGATCTGGATTTTGACAGCTGGTTTGCCGCGCTGTTTGATGCTGCGTGTTTTACCATCCCGGCCAATCACATGGGCCTTCCTGCGCTATCAATACCCGCAGGCCTGGACCACAATGGCTGTCCCATTGGAATGCAGTTGATGGCGCCCTGGCGACACGAGCACGACCTCCTCCACCTTGGATTTCAGATCGAGCAATCGCATCCGGAACTCTTCAACCTCAAACCTCGTCACGGCTTACACCGCTAATCAATGAACACCGAGCATGCTCTCGCTCATCGCGATCGAAGTCGACAGCTCGTTGGCTATTGGGTGCTCGTTGTCTTGGGAGCCATGCCCTTTGCCGTACAGCCTTTTTTCCTGGGGGTCATGAGCGCTGAATTCAGTCTCAGTCCCGACGAGCTGGGTTACATCGCCTCAGCCGACGTATTGGGCATTGTGTTGGCGAGCTTTACGGGTTTCTGGTGGCTTAAACGCTTCTCTTTCAAACGACTCATTGGCCTCTCTTGCGCAGTAATGGTGGTGGGTTACGCAGCGCTTGCGGTGACCGAGAGCTTTCAGCAAGTGTTTATCCTGAGGGTCGTTGCTGGCATATTTGGACACGGTATTGCGTTTTCGTTAGGCACCGCCCTTCTGTGCCGAACCGAACGCCCCGACCGTGCCATCGCTATCAGCGTCGTCACCCAAATCGGTTTTAGTGCGATTCTCCTGCTCACACTACCGCAGCTACTCGGTCTTATGGGGGTAGAGAACATATACCTATTGCTGGGTCTAGTAGTCCTGCTTGGCGTGCCACTCGTCACACAAGTCAGCGCAGCAGCACCCACTACCGCGCCAGCCGCAAAATCTGCAGGGTCCTCAAAGCGCATCGCACTTCTACTGTTGGCACTTGTTTGCTACCAAATAGGCCTCTCGTCAATCTGGGCTTTTATCGAATCGTTAAGCGGTGAAAGAGGCTTCTCGCTGTCGCAAACCGGCATCATGCTCGCCGTTGTCTTGCCCTTAAGCATGTTGGGTTCTGTTTTAGCCGGAGTACTCGATCTTCGTTTTGGCCGCGTCCTACCCGTTGTCTTGGCCACCGTGGTCGCAAGCATTGGTTTAGTTGTCTTAATTAATACGCAACAGACCCAACTCTTCGCACTCGCGTTTCTCGTGCATCAACTCGCTTGGAACTACGGTATCGCGTACGTCTACGGCGCCTTGGCTGAGGCCAGTGGCAATAGCGGTGCAGAAGTCCTTGCACCGGGCAGTCAGTCACTGGGAACTGCACTGGGGCCGATCCTGGCCGGCCTCACCGCCGCTCAGTTTTCTTTGGCCTCAGTGGTTTGGATTTCGCTGAGCGGAATGACGTTGTGCGTCATCATTCTAACTTTAATGCAAGGGACCTATCGCGCGCGTAACTGAGCAAACGCGTAAGGACGTTCCTCGGGCACTTGCTGAATTTCGATCACATTACCGAACGGGTCTCGCCCATAGGTCATCAGATACCCGTCGCCTGCATCAATCGGATCCGAGTGCCATTGGATTCCATGAGCCTTAAGTGCGACAAAGGCCTCGTGAACATTCTCGACTTCAAAAGACAAGTGCGTGATTCCAAAATCATTCATCCGCCGCTCAATCTCCCGAGGTGTGGGGCTGTGAAACTCAAAGAGCTCAATAAAAAGATTACCGGCATGCAACATGGCCACCGTTACGTCGGTCTGCGAGAGACGCGTCACCCGATCGCCCTCTTCGCTGTGCCCTAGATGTTCATGATCAACCAGCTCGAAACCAAATGCTGCTTGGTAGAAGTTAATCGCCTTGTCTAGGTCTGGGACTGACAGTGCAACATGGTGCAGACCTTTTATCTTTACTGGCGCAGGCAGTGACATTGGCGCTCTCCTTTGGACAATTTGATTATTCGATTATGTCACGCGCAAAGACATCGTCCACGGTTTCATGGTGCTTAATCAGCCGCGCCTTTCCTTGGTCAATCATCACCGACCCGGGTCTCGGCAGTGCATTAAAGTTCGCAGCCATAGGCTCGATATAAGCCCCCGTTGGATAAATAGCCAGCACGTCACCGATATCAAGCTCGGGTAGTGCCGTATCCAAGGACAGCATCTCCGCATTGCAGGTCAAACCCACGACGTCGTAATGGGTCGTTGCATCAGCAGAGCGTTTGCTCACACAACGAAAGTGCAACGGACACTCATCCGGAACGCCATGGAGATCCAGAAACACCTCCGAGGTATCCACTTCAGCCCAACGCTGTTCAGCGCCTGAACGCTCATTTTTTAAATTTCTAACGGTGGTGAGGTGAAGACCCGTGTCACTGTGCAGTCCACGCCCTGGCTCGATCTCCAGTGTCCAATCAGACCAGTTGTATTTGGAGTCACTCAGTCCCTCGCGCAAACTCTGGCAAATCGCCTTCGCAAATTCTGGCAGCGACGGCGTTTGGCCACTTCGATTCACGACGTCAAGATCAGCATCAAGTGTGCTGGCAAATCCACCACCAATGTTAACAACCGGACTTTCGACATCGCCGAGCAAGGGCTCCAAGGTCAAAAGCTTTTTGGCGATGGCACTGACCCAAGCCTGCCAAACCGCGAGGTCTTTACTGTGTCGCCCCATGTGAGAATGAAATCCGACCAGTTGAATCGCATCGAGTGTTGACCACAAAGCCGCAATATCATCTAACTCGCTATTGGGGATACCGTATTTAATGCGCTGAGTCAGATCCGCTATGCGTAAGTCAGGTGCGAAATCTGAAGTGGCCTGCACGTCAGTCAGGTCTGGTTTCAGCCTGAGCATGACGCGGGCGACCGTCGACAGGTCCTTCGCAATGCGATTGACAAGAGACGCCTCCCTTGGACTGTCAATGACAATGCGCGCGCCTAAACCGATGGCCTTTCGAATAATTTCTTGATCTTTAATGGATCCGTTCACAGAGATCCGCGATGGAGGAACACCAGCGCGCAGCGCGCCCTCGAGTTCACCCGGACCAAACACATCACAACCACAGTCCAACTTCGTTAAAAGCGCTCGAACACCGATAATGGGGCAGGCTTTGAGCGAGGGCATAAGCTCAAAGTGAGGCCACTCAGACCCGAAGGCGGTGACGAACTCGTCAACCCGTGCGCGAAGGGCGTCTCCAGAGAAGACGAAAAGGGGCGTCCCAAATTCTCGCGCTACCTGTGTCAGGGACACACCGCCCAGACTCGCCTCACGCTCTACTTCGTGTAAAAGCACTGACTGCATCCTATCTGCCTTATGAATCTTTTAAGATTCAGGTACTGAACAAAAAAAAATTGATTCGACCCACGCTCGGTGAATTATTGATCTGAACTGCAGACAAGCTTTGCATTGACCTCACCCACCACCGCAAGATTCATTTTTGCGCGCCCTTCCATTGCACCCTGCACCTCACAAGCCTGAAGCGTGTCTTGAACAATAGTCTTCACCACTTCAGCAAACTGATCCGTATTGAGGTCTGTGAGCTGGGCTGGAACCGCGGCCTCAGACACTTCGATTCTGGCCTCTGTATACTGCGTCGACCAAGACGAGATCCACCACCGCTGATCTCTAAAAAATAACGAAATACTGTTAACGCCGCGGTCAAGGACCTCTCCCTGAGGCTTGGATCGCACCTCAAAGTCGCTCCAGACGTGCGCAATATTTTCAGTGCGCTCCACCCGTCGATCCGTCTCAAACTCAAAAAATGGCGCTTCATAAGGCGACACAATCGTCGCCTGTTCGGTGGCTAGATCATGACGATGAACGGACCCATCAAGAAGAAACTTAGTGATCAATGCGCCCTCGGCATGAATAGACGCGTCACGTTGCGCGTCATAAACATGTCCTTGGGGACCCGAGATCACTGCGTAGTAGGCGTCGATAATTGCATCGATACTCAAGGTATCGTCCGCCACACTCGGCATCGCAAAAAACAGACCCATTAGTATTATTCGTCTCACAGCCACCTTCCTCCAAGCATCGACTCATCTCATGACGCCGCCCCATAAGAACACACATTATCGACAGTTCACGAAACCGTGTCCCAAAAAATGAAATTTCCTTGTCCGCACAATAGTCCGCACAATAGTCCGCATAGTTGCCACAAGGTTCAGTGACGGTGGTAATCTCACACCAAAATTAATGCTTAAGCGTTTGGGGGAAACACCATGGGTGCGCACGACGCAGTCGATCTGTCAGAGCAGGTGGCCGAAGTAGAAGTCTTGATTCAACGCGCACGAGTCGCGCAAGCCACAATAGCAGACTACACGCAGGCGCAAGTTGACGAGCTGATCAAAGCCATGGTCTGGTCATGCGCGCAGCCAGGAGTAGCCGAAACGCTGGCGCAACAGACACTCGATGAGACGCAACTGGGCGACTACAACGGTAAGTTCGCCAAGATCTCAGTAAAAACGCGTGCGGCGCTCATGGACATTCTTCCTGACAAGTCAGTCGGTGTTATTGAGGAAGACCTCGAGCGAAATATCATCAAAATTTGTAAACCTATAGGCGTCATTGGCGCACTATCCCCCTCTACAAACCCCGAAGCGACGCCAGTCATTAAGAGTATCAATGCGGTAAAAGGCCGAAACGCCATCGTTATTGCGCCGCACCCACGAGCCAAGTTCATCAATATGACGATCGTTAATAAAATGCGTGATGCCCTCGTCAAGATGGGAGCGCCGGCTGACTTAGTTCAGACCATGGCACAACCGTCGATTGAGAAGACCGAAGCGTTGATGAAGCAGTGTGACTTTATACTCGCAACCGGCGGCCCAGGCATGGTGACCGCCGCCTACTCCAGTGGCACTCCCGCTCTCGGTGTGGGTGCAGGAAACGCGGTGATTACGGTTGATGACACGGCAGACCTTGTGGACGCCGCAGAGAAGATTCGGATCTCAAAAACGCTGGATTTAGCGGCGTCGTGCTCGGCCGACAACTCGGTCATTGTGCTCGAGAGGGTTTACGACAGCCTCCTTAATCATCTTATCGCCGAAGGGGGGCATGTCGTCTCAAAAGACGAGGCTGATCAGATTGCGTCGGTGCTGTGGGATAACGGTGCGCTCAACACAGCAGCTGTCGTTAAACAGCCGCAAGTACTCGCGCAAATGTCCGGCTTCTCGATCCCAGACGATCGAAAGTTCATGATTGTGCCTTACGACGGCGTCGGACCCGAACACCCATTTTCGGGTGAAAAGCTCTCCGCAGTCATGGCGCTCTACAAGGTCGCTGACATTCACGAGGCGGT
>JABIZW010000210.1 GCA_018666295.1 Halieaceae bacterium | reverse complement strand
GGATCCGAGGCGGTGATCTTAGCGGGTGCTTACGGCGCGCCCTTACTGCTGGCAGTCGCGGTTGGCGGTATCTTAGGCGGTCGATTTGTGATCGAGGGTGTCGCGAATCAACGTATCGCCGAGTTGACAGGATTGCTTGTGCTCATCGTTGGCATACGTATTTTGTGGGTTTAGCTACAGGTGTTTGCGGTTTTTTTGCCTGCGCTAACGGTGCGATCCGTAATCAATGGGTGTGTCCGCGACTGCTGATAAGTCATCATTTAGTGCTGGCTTCAGAACAAGGTTCCAGAACATAACCAGAGCATAGAAGGAGGTGAGATGTGAAGGCTGAACGAATGCCTAAGTCACAGCAAAACGTTTTTGGGGAGCCTATAGAGCTCTGCTGTAATGACCCGGTGACGGGTTTTTATCGTGACGGACACTGTAATACGGGCCCAAACGACCTGGGCACACACACGGTTTGCGCTTTGATGACTTCGACGTTTCTTGAGTACTCCGCGTTGGCCGGTAATGACCTGAGTACACCGCGTCCTGAGCACGGTTTCCCTGGACTCGTCGAGGGGAACCGATGGTGTTTGTGTGCTCTGAGGTGGGAACAAGCGCATCGAGCCGGAAAGGCACCCAAACTGTACCTAAGGGCAACTAACATTGTGACCTTGAGGGCCATCCCGCTTGACGTGCTTAAGCCTTACGCCTTAGACCTCGTGTGAGAGGAGCGCATAGTTGTTTTGGAGGATGGCCTTACAAGCGATCCAACTGGTAGCCTCGTCCCCACGAATCGGGTTTTTTATCCGACAACACTAGGCGTACGCGAGAGCGCGGCGGTTCGTGAAAATTGGGGGCTGGATGAAGGTTTCAAGAGTTTCAGGCGCATTGGGCGCGTCGGTGTCTCAGCTCGATGTGAGTGCGGCTTTAGCCGACGGCAGTATTAATGTTATTCGCGAGCTGCTGAACGAGCACGAAGTGTTGTTCTTAAGAGACCAGTCATTGTCACCGACTGAACAGCGCGATTTGGCAAGACTTTTTGGACCACTTCAGACACACCCAGCCTACGGCACCGTCGACAATATTCCCGAAGTTATGTTGTTGGAGAGCACCCCCGAAAATCCCTCTAAAATTGAGGTTTGGCACTCCGATATGACGTTCCGTCAGCACCCGCCATCTGTGACGGTGCTCCGCGGCATTACCATTCCTGAAGTGGGTGGCGACACGCTCTTTGCCAGCATGACCTCGGCGTATGACTCGCTGTCTGAGGGTATGAAGCGTTACCTTGAGCCGTTGGTCGCGGTTCATGACTTTTCACACGGATTTAAGGAGAGTCTAGCGGAGCCAGGTGGTCGTGAGCGGTTGGCGACCGCACTTGCAGAGAATCCGCCCGTCAGACACCGCGTCATTCAAACGCACCCAGAAACCGGTAGGAAAGTCATCTTTGTCAATGCGCTGTTTACCGCCCACATCGAAGGATTGTCGCCACTGGAGTCCTCTGAGGTGCTTCGCTTTCTTTACCAGCATAGCGTCCTGCCGGAGCACACCTGCCGCTTTAACTGGCGACAAAATAGCATTGTGTTATGGGATAATCGCAGCACTCAACACAAGCCAGTTAACGACTTTTTACCCGCAAGGCGAGCGCTGCATCGTGTCGTGAGTGAGGGTGATCAACCCTACTGATTACGTGGCCTCTTGCAGGTAGCTTTCAACCTCGCGTTTCACCATGGGTGCAAAAAGGTAAAGCGCAATGAGATTGGGTATCGCGATGAGGAAGATCATCGCATCGGAGAAGTCGAGTACGGCCCTCAACTCGAGCACGCATCCGAGCGCAAAAAACGTAAGAAAAGTTGCTTGGAAGGCAATGGTGCGCCACTTGCCAATACCCACTAAGTAATTCCATGCAGTGAGCCCGTAATACGACCACGCCAATGCGGTTGAGAAGGCGAATAGTACGGCCGCGCAGGCAATAAGGTAGGGAGCCCAAGGCAAGTGATAGGCAAAGGCTGCTGACGTGAGCTCGATACCTGCAAGTTCACCACCCATTAGTCCATTCGGAACCGCGGTTGTTAGGATGACCAGCGAGCTCAATGTGAGTACCACCACAGTGTCGATAAAGGGCTCGAGTAATCCAACGAGCCCCTCGGATGCTGGCTCTTTCGTTTTCACCGCAGAGTGTGCGATGGATGCAGAGCCCAAACCGGCCTCATTGGAAAATAGTGCGCGTTGGAAGCCGATGATCAACGCGCCCAGCGCCCCACCCGCCATGGCGTCGCTGCCAAAGGCACCGGACACGGCGCTCGCAATAGCCGCGGGAATATTCTCCCAGCTCATACTGATGATGACCAAGCAGCCTAAAATATAGATGCCCGCCATAAAGGGAACGATGATCGCCGCCGCGCGTGCAATCGATGTGATGCCCCCAATAATGACCATGCCGACAATGGCAGCCAGGACAATCCCAAAGGCTAAGGAGTAATCGACGAGGAAACTGGCCTCGCCACCGGTGATCACCAGCATCTGTTGATAGGCTTGATTGGACTGAAACATGTTGCCCACGCCAAAGCAGCCCACCACGAGTGCGAGCGCGTAGAGCATTCCGAGGCTCCGTCCGACTTTTGGCCAATGGCGCTCTTTAAAATAGGCGTCGAGATAGTACATTGGACCACCCGATACGGTACCGTCTGGATGAACGCGCCGGTATTTCACACCCAAGGTGCATTCAATCAGTTTTGTGGACATGGATAAAAAGCCTGCGACGAATAGCCAAAACGCTGCGCCTGCGCCGCCGAGACTAATGGCGACTGCAACGCCGCCAATGTTGCCCACGCCAACGGTGCCCGATATAGCGGTTGCAAGCGCTCGAAAGTGACTGATTTCACCCTCAGCAGAGGGGTCTTTAAAGTCCCCTCTGACGTGCCGAAACGCCAGCCAAAACCCGCGAATATTGATAAATCGAAGGTAGAAAGTAAAAAACAAGGCACCGATCGCAAGCCACAGCACCACGAGAGGCACATCTTGCCCGAATAGAGGGATGGCAAAAAAAACGAAACTGGATAAAGCGCTCGCCAGAGGCGCCATGAATGCATCAATTGACGCGGCTAGCGTATCCATTATTTTCTCTTCCTAAGCATGATTTAAAATTTGTAAACGCGGTAATTAAGGCTTGTGGCGTAGCTCGCGTGCTGCGCCTATTGCAATCCCTACACCAATCCAGACGGCTTCTTGAGTGAGCACGAAAAGCACTGCACCGAAGGTGATTCCCATCCCGATAAAAAACCCTTGCGGGGGTCTGAATTTGTCCTTACTCATATTTCATCTTACATTGCGTCCAAGGTGGCACCGGTTTTAGTTCGGTGAGTATGACACTGAGCATGAGACTTTCTCTAGTCAAGTTACTTGCAGGCTTAGCCACTGTGACGGCACACAATCGAGGAGTTGGGAGCGTTGGCATTAAAAATAATAGCCTGGCTGAATTTTACCCTTGCGCTTGCGGGGCTGCTTAAGTTTTTGCCGATTACCTATCTGTTCGTCTTATCGGCTTGGCGCCCACCGTTGGACTCGGACCTTATTTGGTCTGTTGATCTCATTTCAGACACTTATTTGATTGTTCTTGTGTGGCTGGCTGTTGCCTTTGGATTGAAGAAGGCAAGTGGTCGCGCGATGATTTTTCCGTGGCGCTAATCGCGCTTTAGCATTTCGGGTCGCACTCTCCCTGACTCGTTACTGTGCAGTGGCACATGTCGCCCGCACCTTTTTTCTGCTAGTGTCCATCGTGCCGGATTCGGTGAATTCCTTAGCGTTTTGAGGCAATGCGCGCTGGAGTTACTTCGTTAATATTGCTTTAGTGATCTAATGATTAATTCTGGTCGTTTCTCAAATTGGCTTTTGATCGTCCCCGTGACGCTTTTTGTTTTCTTGGTCTGGGATGCCACTTCTCGGTCATTTGTCGCACAGCAGGCTGTTGAAGAGCAGTTCCGGCTGGGCTTCGTGGCGGACGGATCGCGGCGAGAGGGTATGCGCGATCTATTAGGGCGCGACGTTCGAACAGCACTCATGTATTCCTTACACAGTGTGTCAGATGTTCAAGCGCTGGAAACCGATGCGGCGCGATTTGAACGATTGGATGAGACCCTCGGAGAACTCGGGTTCTCGTTGCGCAATTCGCGCTACGACTTTTTTGAGGCTTACTTGGTTGAGTCCACTCCCAGCCAACAACTGATTCTGCGAGGTCGCTACCCCACACAGACCAACCTTGTGGGCGTCGATGTCTCCGATTCGAAGCTTTTCGCACACGTGAATGTTTCTCAGGCAGAACTTTTTGATCAAGCCTCGACGATATCGCAGGTCACCTCGCCTGATGATTTACTGTTAATCGGCACTCCCCAGACGGTTCTTTTTGATGCTCAACTTATTTTGCAGGGTGACGAGAATCTTTCCAGTTGGTTTCTTGCGTTTCGAATTGGGTTTTCAGACTTAAATCGGAGTGTTGACCTTATTGGTCAACAAATGTCGGGTGGTGCAACACCGCTTCGTATCATCAGTATCGACAAAAAAACTGAAGCCTGTCTTTCGGTATGGGAGGTAGGCGTCGGCTCGTTAGACTGCAACACAGCGACATTATCTGAGCCCGTTCAATACCGCTCGAACTATAACTACGCAAGTGCAAATGATCTGACGTACACCATCTTTCAGCCCAGTGACGTTTATCGTGCTGCACGCACATCCACTTTGGCACAAGAGCCGATTTGGCTTAGGTTAATGCCAGCGGGTTTGGCGTTGCTGCTGCTCGTCACGATATTGAGCTATTTCCGCTACCGGCAGCAAAATGAGTCGCTGCAGGATTCTTTCTCTCGCTCTATGTCGGACAAAGACTCGCTCAATGGGTCCATACATGAGGTCCTCTCGGCACACTTGGACGTCATGAGCCGCTTCACGTTTGCCATGCGGGCTGAAGACATACCTCAGGGAAACCGACGCTACTTTGATTTGGCCATTAACGAATTCATGCAGGCTCAGCTGAGGCTCAATACGCTGATTCTTCAGCAACCCCCAGATAATCTGACCGCGTCTCAGGATTCGCCTGGAGTTGATCTGCAAGAGGTTGCAGAGCTTGCCCAGATGGTCTTGGATGTCTCAACCCTAGACTCGTCAATAGACACTAAATTGTTTGTTTCTGAGGACTTACCTAAACAGATCAAAGGCTTCCCAAGCAGCATCCACACAGCTGTTATAGCGGCGATTTTTTTGTCGTCAGAGGGTACGGACGATGGTGCGATAGAGGTTTCGTTGTGGTCGGAAAAAGTGGCAGGACAAACCTGTGCGTTTTTACGGATTAGTGACACGGGGGTAGGTTGGGGTGATATGTCTCTGAACGCGCAGTCTGTGACGACGACAGAACAGGGCCGACTGCCCGTGACCGACGGTGTGACACGTCAAGCACTCCTTACTTGTTTGCAGTACTCAGGAACGAGCCTCATCAAACAGTCAGAAACTGAGGCGGGTAATGAGTATGTACTGCAATTGTGTAATTCGGCGCCTATTGACGGTTGAGTGAGTGGTTTCGAGTGTTTGCAAAGTTGAGCGCAGTCTCCGTCCACCAAAGCAGCGTCATTCGACTCATCGAAACCCGATGCACCCACGCGTCAGCCATGCACTGACCGCAGGCAGCGGGATATACTTCACGCTTCCGGCGCTTCCGGCGCTTCCGGCGCTTCCGGCACCTCAGATACACGGGCCCATTCTAAAGAGCGTGTCAAAAATCCAATCTTTACCTTCATCTTGAGTGTGTCTGCAGTGGGTAAGGACAACTCCACGCGCTTGTAGCTCCCCAGTTGTGGGACGAACACTTGGCCAGTCCAGCGACCTTTTTGCTCCCCGACCGTGACCTCTTTGAGGACTGCAAAGCCAATGCTCGACGGGTCGTTGTCATTGCGAACAGCAAGACCGTTCCCTGCCGCTGATGTGACTTCAATCCAGACTGGGTCTTTTGGGTGTTGCCAAAAGCCTGAAATACCTTCGGCGCTACAAAGACTGGATACCAGTAAAAGTGTAAGCGGAAAAATGGCTTTAAGCATAATGGTCTAGATCAGTTTTGAATTTGTTTACGATAAGTGAGGTTTGGAATCGCTCGGTGGTGCGACGGTTGGCGCCTGACTCTCTCCTGAAGTTAAAAGCTCGTTGGAGATTCTCACGATATTTTAAGAGCGTAAGAACGCCTTATTCCTTGATTGTGGTACCAGAGGCCGGACTCGAACCGGCACGCTTTTAAGGGCGGGGGATTTTGAATCCCCTGTGTCTACCAATTTCACCACTCTGGCATGAGGCTAGGCCGTACAGGCGCCGGAGTATATCAGCTCGGGCTGATTCGGCAATGAAAGGATCGCTATAATTACGTGTAGCTTGTATACTCCCGCGCAATCTGGCGCAGGGTATACTCCATTGCGCTGTTTTCTGAGTATCTTGAGGGAGAAAAGACATGGCAATGAAGCTTGTCCGAAAGACCGCTGACTACAAAATCTTCTTGCGTGGAGATAACCGCTACGCCGTTCAAGACGCAAGTGGTAAGCCCGTCAACGGTGAAGAGAAAGTCAATATTTTAATCGCTGAAGACCTGGTTAAGGTGACAGCGCCTCAAGAGGTTGAACCCGAAGTTGTAGAGGAAGCCCCTGCTGAGGAGCCTGCTGAAGAGGAAGCCCCTGCCGAGGAGCCTGCTGAAGAGGAAGCCCCCGCTGAAGAAGCCCCCGCCGAGGAGCCTGCTGAAGAAGAAGCCCCTGCCGAGGAGCCTGCTGAAGAGGAAGCCCCAGCCGAGGAGCCTGCTGAAGAGGAAGCCCCTGCTGAAGAGGAAGCTCCTGCAGAAGATGCAGAAGAAAAGAAAGACTGAGCGCTTTTTAGCGCAGAACAGGAGCCGGCTTTTGCCGGCTTTTTTGTGAGAACACCCCAGGGGTAGGCCGAAAAGCATCCTGTCATGAAAACTTCAGATTTTCATTTTGATCTTCCAGAGCATCTCATTGCTCAGACGCCCTTGGTGGAGCGTACCGGATCGCGGCTGCTCGTTTTAGAGGGGGTTACAGGGGGCATAAGCCACACTCGATTTGCTGATGTCTTAGCCTTGATCAACCCTGAAGATCTCTTGGTGTTTAACAACACACGCGTTATCCCAGCCCGGCTCTTTGGGCAAAAGCAGACGGGCGGTCGGGTTGAGATATTGATCGAGCGATTGAGGGGCGACGGTACTGTTTTGGCGCACATTAGAGCGAGCAAGAGCCCCAAAGAGGGATCGCTCATTTACATTGCCGAAGACCAGGAGTCGGACTTATCTGACTTCAGCTTCCGCGTGAAGGGACGTCAGGGCCCACTATTTGAGCTGGCGCCTGAGGTCGGCACTGTGTCTCAAATGATGCGGGCATTTGGGCATATGCCTTTGCCGCCCTACATCGAACGACAAGACAACGAAGAAGATCGAGCCCGCTATCAAACGGTTTACGCCCAGCGAGACGGTGCGGTTGCGGCGCCGACTGCGGGGCTGCATTTCGACGAGCGCTTATTGGACGCCCTCCGATTGCAGGGCGTGCAGACGGCTTTCGTAACACTGCACGTCGGTGCTGGAACGTTCCAGCCGGTGAGAGTCGACAACATTACTGATCACACTATGCACCATGAGTGGATTGAAGTGGGTGCAGAGTGTGTTGCTGCTGTTCGTGCCTGTCGCGCACGCGGTGGTCGCGTCATTGCTGTAGGAACGACGTCAGTCAGGTCGCTCGAGAGCGCAGCTGCCGCCTCGGTGACTGACGATCGGTGTCCTGACGCGTTTGAGGGTGACAGTGATATCTTTCTTTACCCCGGCTGCAAATTTAACGTTGTGGACGCCATGATCACTAATTTTCATTTGCCGGAAAGTACGTTGATCATGTTGGTTGCGGCATTTGCCGGTTACGAAGAGACAATGGCCGCGTATCAAGAAGCGATTGATAAGGCGTATCGATTTTTTAGTTACGGCGATGCAATGTTTGTTACTCGAAAAGAGGGAGGTTAGTCGTGGATTTTTCGCTGACAACAACAGACGGACTTGCGCGTCGGGGTGTTCTCCATTTTGAGCGTGGAGAGGTGCAGACGCCTGCGTTTATGCCGGTTGGTACCTACGGCACTGTTAAAGGTATGACGCCCGAGGACGTGCGCGCCACGGGCGCTCATATTCTGCTGGGTAATACGTTTCATCTTTGGCTCAGACCGGGCACCGAGATCATTGGACTTCACGGTGACCTCCACGACTTTATGGGTTGGCAGGGACCGATACTGACTGACTCTGGTGGCTTTCAAGTCTTTAGTTTGGGTGACGTTAGGAAGGTCGAAGAATCTGGCGTGACGTTTAAGTCGCCGGTCAACGGCGACAAGGTGTTTTTGGACCCTGAGAAATCAATGTCCATTCAGCGGTCCTTGGGCAGTGACATCGTGATGATCTTTGATGAGTGCACGCCTTACCCTGCGACCGAAGTAGAGGCCCGTACGTCCATGGAGTTGTCTCTGCGATGGGCAAAACGGAGCAAGGTGGCGCACGGCGACAATCCGGCGGCCTTGTTCGGCATTGTTCAAGGGGGGATGTACAAAGATTTGCGAGAGGAGTCTCTGGCCGGGCTCGTCGATATCGGCTTTGACGGATACGCCCTTGGAGGATTGTCGGTGGGTGAGCCCAAAGACGAGATGGTCAAGGTGTTAGATGAGGTCGCTTATCAACTGCCGAGCGATAAGCCGCGTTATCTGATGGGTGTTGGAACTCCAGCCGACCTTTTAGAATCAGTCCGGCGTGGTATCGACATGTTTGACTGTGTTATGCCCACTCGAAACGCCCGCAATGGCCACTTATTTACCAGTCGCGGTGTGGTTAAGTTACGCAACGCACGACATAAAACCAGTACCAGGCCCTTGGATGACAATTGCAGCTGTTACACCTGTCAAAACTTTAGTCGGGCTTACCTGCACCATTTGGATCGATGCAACGAGATACTTGGATCTCAACTTTGCACCATTCATAATTTGTCATTCTATCAACGCCACATGCAGGGCATTCGAAAGGCTATTGAGGATGCTTCTTTGGACGAATTTTCGACCGAGTTTTACGATGCACAGGCAGCCGGAGATCCCTTGTGAGTGATGCCCCTGAGTCCCCTTGTATTTCTATTTGTTCGCTGGATGAAAACGATATTTGTGAAGGCTGCTTTCGATCAGGGAACGAAATCGTTGACTGGTTTACTGCCGATGACGAGCGTAAGCGCGAAATTCTGGAAGTGACCGCACAGCGCCGATCAGAAAGTGGTTCTCTGTGGCGTTAGTGGGTTAGGTTTCGTTCGGCTCAATCGGTGAGGGTAGGGAGAGCGGTGTCACTCTCACTTGAGTGATGGTATTACCGTCGATCGATTCTACATCCAGCTGATAATTATCAATGCGCACAGAGGTCGGTCCCATGGGGAACGCCTCGAGTACTTCAAGCGCTAGACCGCTGATCGTCTTCGGGCCGTCCGTGGGTAACGTCCAACCAAATTGCCGATTAATGTCTCGAATGGGAATACTGCCTGTGCACGACGCACCACCATCGGGATTCGTGGCAATCTCCTCCTGGTCTTCAACCAAGTTGGACGTGAAGTTACCGACGATCTCTTCAAGGATGTCTTCCAGTGCGACCAGGCCAAGAATATCGCCATATTCATCAACGATCATTCCAAGTCGCAATTTGCGCTGCTGGAAGTGACGGAGTTGAATGTGCAGTGCGGTGTTTTCAGGCGTGAAATAGGGCGCCTGTAATTCGTTAAGTAAGGCCGGACGGTTGAGCGCGCCCTCGGTTAGACATTTACCAAGGTTGCGCAGATGCAAGACACCCTCGATTTTATTGATGTCGCCGGTAAAAACAGGGACCAGTGTATGTGTGCTGCGCGTCAACTGTTCAAGGATAATCGCGTCGTCGTCTTCTAAATCAATACCGTAAATCTCGTTGCGCGGCACCATAATGTCGTTAACGGTGACCTGCTCGAGATCAAGAATGTTCACTAGCATGTTTCGGTGGCGCCGCGGAATCAGCCCGCTCGACTCACTTACAATCGTACGTAACTCTTCCTGAGACAGGGCATCTTCGTTGGATGATCTGGCGTTGAAGCCAAACAATGATAGAAGTCCGTTTGTGATTGCATTGATGGCCCAAACCAACGGCATGGTCACGCGCATAAGCGGGAGGAGCACCCAGCTTGCAGGAAACGCAACCTTTTCAGGGTGCAGAGCCGCAATGGTCTTAGGCGTGATCTCTGCGAAAATCAGAATAACAATGGTCAAAAGAATGGTAGCAATCGCGATTCCCGCGTCTCCATAGAGTCGAATAGCAACCACGGTTGCAATGGCCGAGCCTAGAATATTGACCAGATTGTTACCGATTAAGATAAGCCCAATGAGCCGGTCGGGTCTTGCAAGCAGCTTGCCCGCCCGCAGTGCACCCTTGTGCCCTTGCTGCTGCAGGTGCTTAAGGCGGTATCGATTGAGTGCCATCATTCCGGTCTCTGAACTCGAGAAAAATCCGGAGAGGAGTATTAGGCCTGCCAAAATGGCAAAAAGGAGTCCCAGCGGGGCGTCATTCAAGCGTTATATACGCACGTTAGTATTTAAAGTGATTGTTGAGAAAAAACACGTTTGCCGCAACCCTGATTTGAAATTAGCTTAATACGAGTTCAAGAACGAGCTTTGAACCGTAGAAACCAACGGTGAGTAACGCAAAACCGCTGCCGCAGAGCATTACGGCGGTATTGACTCGCCAGCCATGGCGTATGTGCCCAACAGTGAGAATGGCGTAAACAATCCAAGCAATGACGGTCAACACCGTTTTGTGAATCAAATGTTGAGCAAACAAATCTTGTACATAGTAGATGCCGGCGACAATCGATACGCTGAGAATGACGGTGCCACTGAGTATGAGTTCGAACATCAGTTGCTCAGTTG
>JABIZW010000166.1 GCA_018666295.1 Halieaceae bacterium | reverse complement strand
TGACGCCGACCCTGACTAGACTGGTTTTACTGCGCATCGACTGAGACGCAACTGAGCCCAGCACCGCCTGACTTAAGGGATCCATATCGACTCCAAAGCTGCCAACGTTTTGTGAGCGTGAAGGATTAATCAACGAGGTCCCAGAGACTACCTCAAGACGGCGCCCCATTGACACATGAAGACGCCGGGGGGCCGGTTTTTGCACGTATGCCTGAACTGTCGTTACACTGAGCGGGTGCACATAAATCAGTGGGTGCTCAATCGAGGCGCCTAGCAATAACAGCGTAACAATCACAAAAGAGGCGAGCGATATGACCTACGCGGGCGACAGAGCCATCTACGATGCAGACGGGCACATCATGGAGTTGCCCACGCACTTACGCGATTTCGCTGACCCGGATATTCGCGACCAGATTCCACTGACCAGTTACTCGGCCTCCAGCGTCACCGAAGAGGAAGTCGCGGTGCTGGTCGGTCAAGGCGGCAAACATTCAGACGAACACCTGAATCACCTGCGCTCCTTGGGCGACGGGCTGATCGCACAGTCAAAAGAAATTCAAGCACTCGGTGCATTTGACGGGCGGCATCGCTCGCAAGCGCTGGATATGCTGGGCTTCAAAAAACAAATCATCTTCTCAACACTGTCTGCCAGAGCGCCATTTTCTACAAAACTGAGCACACGCGTTAAATACGGTGCAGTTCGCGCGCACACACGCGCCATGACCGCTTTTTGCGGCGATGATGAGCGCCTCATGGGAATGGCCTGTATTTCGCTGGACGAGCCAGACCTCGCCGTGCAGGAGCTCGAGTTTGCCCTGCAGTCAGGAATGGGCGGCATTTGGGTGCCGCACCGCATCTGTGGCGACAAATCGCCCGGACACCCCGATTTTGACGCGTTTTGGGCAAGGCTGGCAGAGAGTGGTGTACCCTTTTTGATTCATATTGGCGGCAGTGACTATCACATTGATCCGGCCTGGTTTAACAACGGAAAGCCGTTGCCCAAAGACGCATTTGACGGGGGTGAAAACGTCAGGGCGCTGGACTATTCAGTGCTTCACCATGCAGCCGAACGATTCATCAGTGCCATGGTGCTCAGTGGTGTCTTTGAGCGTCACCGAAAGCTGAGAGGCGCAGCCGTTGAACTCGGCGCGTCTTGGGTGCCCTCTTTTTTGAAAATATTGGATAACACCGTTCACGCATTTAGCCGTGTCCAGCCTGAACTTGCCTCCATGTCGCGCAAGCCATCGGAGCAAATCACAGAGCAAATGGGGTTCACCGCCTTCCCTTTTGAGGATGTGGGCACGTTAATCGCGCACTCAAACTCCGAGCTGTACATGTTCGCAAGCGACTATCCGCATATTGAGGGTGGTAAAGACCCACTCGGTTCGTTCGATGCGTTTTTAGCAAATCACAATGCTTGCACGCTCGATAACTTTTACGTGAATAACTTCAGGCGCGTCTTTGGTGTGTAACGCTTGCGCTGAGTCGCTCAGGCGCATCTGCTCGAACACGAGAAACCTGTTTGTGATGGGCTGATAAGCGACGTTTTGCGCGCCTGCGCGTCAAACCGATATACAGTCTCGTCAAGGCGACCTTCGCCGTCACTGGGCGTAATCTGATCCCTCCGCATTCAAGATCGCTTGAAGCTCAAAAAAGTGCCGTTCATCTTGCTCGGGGTAGGCTTCTAGCTGTTGCGCGGTTTTCTCTGCCACTTCGTCAGAGAGCACACGCAGTGGCTGCCCGGTCTGCAACGCTTGGACGTAAGTACTCGCAGCGCGCTCGAAGTAGTAGAGACGGTTAAAGGTCTCCGCCACCGTTGTTCCAATGACCAAGATACCGTGGTTGCCCATGATCATGACCTTCTTTTTGGGGTCAGTCAGGAGTGCCGCACACCGATTGCCCTCATCCTCTAAGGCCAGGCCACCATAATGCTCATCAATGACGTAGCGGTTGAAGAACATGGCGGAGTTCTGATCGACAGGCAGCAGGCGACTGTCGGAGAGTGAGGCCAGCACAGTGGCGTAATTAGAGTGCACATGCATGACGCAACGTGCGTGTGGACAGTGTCTATGAATGCCACCATGCAATCCCCACGCCGTTATGTCCGGGGCGTCGGGTCCACTGAGTGCATTGGGGTCATTGGCATCCACCTCGATAATGTCGCTGGCTTTAATACGTGAAAAATGGCGCTGGTTGGGGTTCATTAAGAACCGGGTGCCGTCCGCATTGAGCGCGAGCGAGAAGTGGTTAGCCACCGCCTCGTGAAAGTTAAGCCGTGCCGCCCACCGAAAGGCGGCGGCAAGCGCTA
>JABIZW010000261.1 GCA_018666295.1 Halieaceae bacterium | reverse complement strand
CTAACAATGCACTCATTCCAAAGTGCCATATATCAACGACTTCAAGCTGAATCTGCTCAAGATCTGGATCGGCGTGTTTCCACCACTTGTAGCCGGCGTGGTCCATTAATTCCGCACATTCGATCCATGCAGCGCGGTACCACTCAAACCCTTGCTCTCTCCACTCAGGATGCACTTTCGTGTTCATTCGATCTTGAAGGTCGAGCATTGTTCGTACGGCAAATAACATCTCAAGGGGTCCTGTCAGTTTTGTTCGGGTGACGTTACCATGTCGCGCGAGTTTTTAGGCAGTAATTTAAGGAATCAAAGATGCCCAATAGTGAACGAATCAAGGCGCTAAACATGCACCGTCCTCCGTTCATAGCACTACTTGACGGTCACGTTTGCGAGATCGACGATGCCGGTCTGAGTTGTACCTTCGAGTTCCATCCCGGCACCGACGTTTGTCACTCGGTGGACATTGTTCAAGGTGGATTTATTACCGTCATGCTCGACGCCGCGATGTCACATGCTGTATTTGCGCACCTGGGCCCAGAGGGCGTGGTTGCGTTATCGAGCCTCGAGGTCACCACACGCTATCACGCGATCACTCGCGGCGGTCAGGGAGTGGTATTTGCACGTGGATGGATACGCCAAGCCACTTTTAAAACGGCCTTCTTAGAATCAGAACTTCTCGACGCAAACGGCACGCTTCTCGCAACCGCACAAAGCGTTGCTAAGATTGTTCGCAAAAAAGACTGAGGCGCGCTTTAGGCGTCTCCCCCGTCTACTGACTGATCTCCACCGTGCCCGAGGACGAGAGCGTCGATACATCGACCTCAACAGCATTTCCTGTGCTGGTTTGTGATGCCTGAATCGACGTCACCTCAATCGTGAAATCCTTTGAAACAGGTTGCGGAGGTGGCGCAGGCGGCGGCGTAGGCGTGGGTGTCGTGGAACCACCTCCACCGCCCCCACCGCAACCGGCTAGAAACGCCACGAGAATAAAGCCTGCAGCACTGTGTAATGTCCGAGTTCGCTGTGACATGGCGTGATTCTCCTTAAAGCTCATAGCTTATTAGTATGCGAGTGTTGTCAGTGGTCAATACAATCGGCTCGGAAAACTCAAACGTTATAGACCCGTTGTCCGCGCTAAAAGCACTTTCGGCGACCCGTTCTGACGCCTCGGGGGCACCATTTCCATTCACATCAACAAACACTTTGACTTGGCCGACTTCACTCGACTCGTTGAGCGCGCCTGATGACGCAATCACCAAGGCGTCGATCTGCGCGTCTGCAGCAGTATCCGACTGCGCTGTAAAGCTCAGTACCACGCTGTCGCCATCGCCGCCTTTGAAGTCGGTCGTCGACAGCTCTAGGTTAGCCACGGTAATCGTGGGTAAGGGCGGTGCCTCTGTTAACGCAGACCCTGTCAACTCTTCGCTACCGCTGGCAAACCCAGATCGACTGGTACTGACCGTCACAGTGGCACTTTGCCCCAGAGTCAGCCCCTCGACCACTACCAGTCCAGAGCCACTGATACTCGCGGCACCCACCGTCGCCGTCACAGCCCAAGTATAGTCAGCATTGTAGTTACTCACCTGAACCGTAAAGCCGTCAACCGTCGATACCGGCGCACCAAAGACTGGCTCTAACGCAGCGCCCGTCGCAGCTGAGCCGCTCACCTCGCTCGCGCCACTTGCGAAACCCGCTCGTGTCGTCGATACCGTTACCGTGGCGCTTTGTTCTGGAGCCAGCCCCGTCACAGTCACCAATCCAGTCTGACTGATGTCTGCGACACCTGCCGTTGACGATGCGTTCCAGATGAAGCTGGCATTGTAGTTACTCACCTGTACATTAAAGCCGTCAGTAGTGGAGGCGGACTGACCAAACGCAGGTGTCAGAGCAGCACCAACAGTCGCCGATCCATTGGCCTCGGCAGCACCATCGCCATACCCTGACCGTATGGTCGTCACGGTCACGGTCGAGCCTTGCCCTGGCGCGAGCCCCGATACAGTGACTAATCCGTTCTCACTAATGCTGACCGATCCCGCGCTTGCGGATACACCCCACGTGAAGTCACCATCATAGTTATTCACCTGAACTGTAAAACCATCAGCAGTCGATGACGGCGCATCGAAGCTGGGCGTCAATGCGTCGGCGACAGACGCAGAGCCAGTCACATCGGCACTGCCATCATCAACACCGGCACGTGTCGTTGTCACAGTGACCGTGGCACTTTGTCCTGGCGTCAAACCAGTCAGAGTGACCAGTCCGGTGTTATTGATACTGGCGGATCCCGCTGTGGACGTGACACCCCAAGAGTAATTGCCATCGTAGTTATCCACTTGAACGGTAAAGCCATCACTGCTGGATACAGGCGCTCCAAAACTGGGTGTCAGACTCGTGTCAGTGCTCCCAGCGGGCGTTGCAGGATCAAAACTCACGCTTTCTCCTGGCCACCCGGCGGCGACAGCCGTCACGGTACAAGCGTATTCCTCGCCGTTAACCAAGCCACCGATTGTAATTGGAGATTGTGTGGCGGACGCCGTCCCCTCGGACTGCGGCGATCGTGAGACGACAGTGATGCCCCACGCTTCAAGCTGGCCACTGTCCTCAGTTTGGAAATCAGACACGGCAAGTGTCCATGTACCCAGGGTACTTTCGCCCTCAAATGCGGACAAAGACTCAGATGGTGCCGCCGTCGTCGGGTAGGTCTCGACCACATTGTCCTCACCATCGTTAGGCAGGCTGTTGTCTTTCAATCGTACTGTGGTCCCCGCGGGCGACGTAAGATCGATAATCACATCCCCCCTCCAAGTGTGCGTAATGTTCACCGGGACCCTGAGACCGTCGGACTCAATAATGAAGTCCTCAGCCACCTCCAGCTCACTGGTAATCGGCGAGTTCTCGTCAAACGGGAGTGCTACTGCGTCAAGACTGAAGGGTGTCTCAGTCACAGTGGAGGCTGTTGCACAATAGGCCTCAAAACTATCTGCCACGACCGTACCACCGACACCGGGCGCAAACACTAAGGTCAACTGACCATCACCTGCATCAATTCGCTCAGCCGTAGGCGTTGCCGGCACAGCACGATCAGTATCGAGCTCAAAAACGCCATCGGACACATCGTAAAATATGTTGTCAGCCCCTCTAAGCATCAGTCGCGCTGTTGTCGACTGAATACCGCTCGGAAAGGACACCGTCGCTATACCCGTATTGTCGACTGAGCCAATAAGCTGATCAAACGAGACGCCAGCGTCTGTGGACAAGTAAACATCAATCGTCGACGCACTGACCGGTGCTTGTTCTGTAAACGCGCTGTCCCAACGAATCGTTCGTGACCCACCCACGCGCTCTCCCCCGTTGGGTGAAACCACAGTAAAGGGGCCTGAATTCCCGTCAACCGTCACCACAATGTCGTCGGACTGCACACCACCCACACCGTCTTTGACCGTCAAACGCATGTTCATGTCTCGGCCTATTTGGGGAATTCTCTCGCTGAGCGAGGTACTTCCGCTCACCACCGTTGAGAGCGCAGGAAGGTACCGTGTACCGTCTGACGATGCGGGAAGCATTCGGAAGAGCGGGATTCGACCGTCGTCAGGATCAGTTAGTGCCGCCTGAGGGCCAAGATCACGCTGCTCCCAGCTGTACTGCAAGGCCACCTGTTGCGCGTCGGTTGCAGATCCAGACACCACCAGGGGCGTTTGCTTCGGCACCACATAATCCGCACCGCCACTTACCTCGGGGATGGTATTACCAATATCACTTTCAATACCGCAGGCCGAACCAAATCCCTCGGTGGTGTATGTAATAATTTCTTCAAAAGACTGGTGATGAAACAGCGCATCAACCGCGCTTGCAATATTGTCAGCACCGCACAAACCTGCGTAACTCATAATCGATGAGCCACTGCCAGGCTCGTAAGCACTGTCGGCCCCTCGCTGCTGAGGTCCGCAACCGCCACCGGAACCATTCCAGGTGTGATCTGCCGCAAACTGGTGACCTAACTCATGCGCCACGTAATCGACGTCAAAAAAGTCACCCTCAGGTCGGCTCGCTCCCGTCACGCCTTGCGCCTTAAATCCCGCTCGACACACCGCGCCTAAACTCGCAAGTCCACCGGCACCTGTACTCAGTGTGTGTCCTACGTCGTAATTCTCCGCACCAATACGGGCATCAATTTCCACCTGCGATTCATCAATCAGTACGGAGGCATCATCATTGCCACTAAATGGGTCGGTCAGCGTATCGGTAAACACGATGAGATCGTTGTTGTCGACCAGCTCGAGACTAATCCCCAGTTCGGACTCAAAAATACCGTCCACCCGATTCATCGTGGCCACTACAGCAGAAAGTACTCCTTCAGCGGTTCCACCGTGATAAACGCCGTATTCACCGGTGGTGGCCACTGCTGTCCTGAAGGTCTTGATCGCGCCACTGGTGCCCTTCGCTCTGAGCCCCTTCGTAGGCTTTGGCGACAACGACTGCCATCCAGACGCAGAGTTGCGGGTATCGAGTTCGCAAAACGGTTCACGCTTAGACCCCAGCGACGTCCCGTACTTATAACTGCGAGAGACTTCCGGATCTCGGTCATCCGCTGGGTCTATCAGCCAACGCTTGTTCGGACCCAGAATCTGAGCGCTCAGACCTTTATCGGTAATCTCCATTCGAATGGTCACTGACGGGTCATCCAAGGAAACACCCTCATAGGCCTTAATCGAGGGATACCTTGCGGCGAGCCCTGGCGGCATCACCGATGAAGCTCTCAGATTAAACCGTTCCTCAGTCCCATCTGGCGCAGGCAAGGCGATACTGAACGAGGAGGTATTGCTGGCAGCAGCGACCTGCGACTTCAGCCGGCGAAGATCAATGCGCACCAGACGTGACGAGCCTTTACCCAACGCGTGTTTATTACTGACTAAGCTTTGCCCGTGACTTGCCTCGACCTCGACCCCCGACCAGAAGCCAGTAATCAAGCGATCAGCCGCGCTGCCGAAGGGTGCAATACCGGTAAACACGGTCGCACAAAAGATGGCCAAAAATCGAACATGCGTAATGCGCATAAAAACTCCGAGCAATTCAATAGACTTATTACACAGCAATATCACATCTATTTCCGGACAAGTGAAGTGCTGATCCAACTCTTCCAATGTAGGGCTGACTCACTCGAAAGACGGATATGCGGCGTTTTTGCGTATACTAAGAATCACAAACACAACAAGGATCTCCTGATGAAACTCGTACTCATGTTCGCCCTTAGTCTTTTGGTGACGGGCTGTGCAGGCGGCCGATCGCTCGTGGACGCCCCCATTATCGATCGCAAAGGCGTCGATATGAACCAGTACTACGCCGATAAAGCAGAATGCGAGGCCTATGCCACCGAAGTCAGTACGGGCGAAAAAATTACCCGCGGCGTCATTGGCGGTGCAGTGGTCGGCGGCGCCATTGGCGCGATTGTCAACCGCGGCTCTAATTCAGCCGAGCGCGGTGCAGGCGTTGGCGCAGTGACCGGGGGCGTGCGAGGGACTCAAGAGGGAATCCAAGAGCAAGAGAGGGTCGTCAAACAGTGCCTGCGCGGGCGAGG
>JABIZW010000167.1 GCA_018666295.1 Halieaceae bacterium | reverse complement strand
GCGCTGCCCGCATTGCAGCGAAAGCCGAGTACGGCAACCCTTACCAGCCCTCAGACGGGATTGCTCATGTTTTAGTGGCCGGACGACTGGTCGTGAAAAATGGGCATCAAGTCGAAGGCCGCTACCCGGGAAAGCATTTGATCAGCCCTCTTTCACCCTAGACGCCTGTGGGGCGCCTGACGCGTTTATTGGCCGACTTTTATTTGCGCGAGCTTAAGCGGCATCACTCTGTACAGCGCCCGCATTGGGGCTGACAGCGAGGGTGCTGGAGCCCTAGACAGCCTCAGCCGCGAGACAAGAGATCCATGAGTCGTGTTTGTGCGCCCTCGCCACCATCAGAGCTTGGAAAATTCTTTGTCGAGATCGTAGCGACTTGAGGTCATGTATCGTTCCATCGCTGCCACCTTGCGCTCTGCTTCGCGCACACGATCGCGAGCCTTGCTCATGCGCGTCGTTGGCGGCTCAGAATAGCGAAATGCGGTGCGCCGACGGTACTCATGACGATCCTCGTCGTAGTCCTGAATCACTTCCTCCTCAAAGGCATCATCATCCCATCGAGATGAACGCTTGCTGATGAGAATCCACGCTGCGACATAGAACCAAAATGCGGCAAAGCCGGTGAACAAAAAAAGTGCAAAGACAGACAAACGCGTCACCCAGGTCGGTACGTCCCAGTAGTCTGCAAGACCTGCACACACGCCACCCAGCCAGCTGTCTGAGGGGTGCCGATACAAACCGATACCCCAGCCATTTTTGCGGCCTTGATCAAAGTCTCGGTACCGATTACGGCTGTGTCTACTCATGATTGGCTTTCCTTATCATTACGCCAGTTGGGATGATCGGCATCCAAAATAGCTTCTAAATTATTAATACGATCGGACATGCGATCGACTGACTCGAGCATCGCTTCTAGCGCATGGCGGTCATCGTCGCTCAGTGCTCGACTCGATTTATTGAGGCTGCGGTAATGCAGCGTAATCCAGACCGGTGCAACTACGGTGAGCAGCAAGATCATAGGGACAAACATAAATTCTAAAAAGCTCACAAATCTCTCCAACTAGAGCATTAACGCGGTTTGACTCAGTTCGCAGCCGCGTCAGCATCGACAACGGACTTTGCAGGCCACACCGCAGCTAAGTAAAGACCAAGTCCCAGTGCCGCGGCGATTATGGCCACCGTCACTAGAGGAGCATGACCACTAAACATACCAGCAATTCCCAAACCGATTGCGGCCATTGTTAAAATGATGCCCCAGCGCCGCAGCCCCCCGGTTGACCGAGCGAACGCCAGAGGCCCACTGATTTCCTCAACGCCTTGGACCTCACCGGAGATTCGAGACATTTGAACAAGCGCATCGAGCCGCTTTTCTAGGGCTTTCTGTCGTGTGCTGTAGATAATGAGCAGGAGCAATACGGCTGTCAGACATAAAACATAGGGCGTACCAAGCGCCAAAATTCCTTCCATATTCTACTCCCTCCTTAACAACGCTGTGGTCGGGACTGTGTCTCGAACAAACGTCGTCCCTTTGTTAATCTCGCTGTTTATTGTTGGTTCGATAACGCCACTTCCTCAGTTTTCATAGACTGTCTTAACGCTTCTAACTCGTCGTTTAGCGCATCATCTGACGCTAGGGCGTCGATCTCGGCTGCAAGCCCTGTCTTCTCGCGACCGAGCGCCATCGCGTCCAACTCCCCTTCCAAACCGTCAACACGTCGCTCAAAGCGCTCAAACTTATCAAACGCATCATCAAGGCTATTGAGGTGAATCTGGCGTTGCGTTTTCGCTCGATTTTTTATCGAGTCGGCTCGCATCAGTATGGCCTTACGCTTGGTTCTGGCGTCATCCAACTTCGTTTGTAAGAGCCCAACCTCTTCGTGCAATTGCTCTATATGACTCCCGGCCTGCGTCAGCTCAGAAGACAAGGCGATCGCATCGGCGTCAAGCAATCGCTTTTCATGCAATGCCGCCCGCGCGAGATCGTCGCGCTCTTTGGACAGCGCCAGTTTGGCTTTTGCGGCCCAAACATTCGACTGCTCCTCAAGACCGCGTAGCCTCCGCTCTTGGGTCTTTTTGTCGGCCAGAATTCGAGCCGACGCCGAGCGAACCTCCACCAGCGTGTCTTCCATTTCTTGAATGATCAGCCGAATCATCTTTTCAGGATCCTCAGCGCTGTCACACATCGCGTTGAGGTTTGAATTAACAATGTCCGACAGTCTTGAAAAAATACCCATGGTCCCATTCCTATTCATGCCATTTAGTTCACCCAAGGCATAGCGAGCGCCGCGCCAAAATCCAAAAAAGTCGTGAAAACAAGTGCTTAGAGCAAAACTTAAGCAAGTTTAATCCATTCAATTGCCTTAATAGGTTTTTATTACCTTAAAAATAGGGTAAATTTTACCGATAAAGAGTATTTATAACCCTTAAAGGTTTCTCATGAATTCGATGCAAGCCGTCATTGGTGAAAGCCCGCTGCTTAATGAAGCCTTAGATCACCTGTCCAGTCTGGCCACCATTGACCGACCCGTACTCGTGACTGGCGAGCGCGGAACCGGCAAAGAGATTGCGGCCAGTCGCCTGCACTTTCTATCTTCACGCTGGCAAGCGCCCTTCATAAAACTGAACTGCGCCTCACTGCCTGAGTCGCTGTTGGACAGTGAACTGTTTGGGTATGAGCCCGGTGCATTTACGGGCGCAAGGAAAAGTCACGCCGGACGATTCGAACGTGCCCATACCGGGACACTTTTTCTCGACGAGGTGGGCACCATGCCCACTGCTCTGCAAGAAAAGCTATTGCGTGTCATTGAGTACGGTGAACTTGAGCGCCTTGGGGGTAACGAAACACGCTCTGTTGACGTTCGTATTGTCGCCGCAACAAACGCGAATCTTCCTGAGCTAGCAAGTCGTGGAGCGTTTAGATGGGATCTCTTAGACCGGCTGACGTTCGATGTTGTGACGATGCCTGCTCTTCGCAACCGGGGGGCTGATTTACAACTGCTCGCCGAACACTTTGCGATGAAATTTGCGGCGGAATCAGGGTGGAACCACTTCCCTGGATTATCCACCGACGCGCTTCAACATCTCTTTGAGCATGCTTGGCCTGGCAACGTGAGGGAGCTTAAAAATGCGATCGAACGCTCATTACACCGACAAGGCGACGACAGCGAACCACTCGCCAGACTCGTTATTGATCCCTTTAACGACCACGCTCCCCCCATCTTAATGCCCAAGACAGGGCCTGAGCCGGAAACAGCCCCAACGCCGAGCGACGTGAGCATTCCAAATGACTTGCGGGCGGCACTTGATCAACAGGAAAGCCAGTGGCTCCATCTGGCACTCTCACAGACCGGACACCGCCAAAAACAGGCCGCAGAGCGTCTTGGCCTGAGCTACGACCAAATTCGGGGGCTTATGAAAAAACACGGACTCCGAACACGGGGCACGAGAGACTAACGACGAAGCAGTTCTTGGTACACCTGGTAATTACCGTCAACCATGGCCTCAATCGAAAACTCGTTACCTGCGAGCGACCTTCCGCCCTCACCCAGCTGATCCCGCAGCCGGCTATCCAGTAATATCTGCTCGAGATGAGTCTTAAGCGCGACACGATCACCCACGTCAAACGTCAATCCATTGTTGCCGTCTCGGACAATTTCAGGAATACCGCCCGCCCTTGCGGCGATCACCGGCACCGAGCTGGCCGAGGCTTGCAAGAGCGCCACGCCCAGTCCCTCGCGCTCAGCCGGATGCACTATGGCATAGAGATTTGGGAGCACCCGTCGTAAGTCATCGCGAAACCCGACCATCTGAACCCGACCGCCAAACTCCGTACTCGCAACACGCGCTTCAAGTGCCTCACTCAAGGGCCCTTGCCCAAAAATAAGGACGTTGAGTCTTGGGAAACGCGTGAGAAGATCCGGCAGGACGTCCAACAGATAGCGGTGACCTTTTCGCGGAATCAGTTGCGCAATAACGCCGAGCGTCATCTCATCAGACGGCAATTTAAACTCGCCCTGAAACCAGCCTTTATCAGCCGGACAATCATAAAACGCCGCATCAACCGCGCTGCGCACTGGAGCTACTTTTTCAGCGGGTACGCCACAGGCGCGCAACACGCGACCTATCGCCTCAGAAATGACGATCACCTTGTCGTACAGCCGGTACTTAAGGGGCACACTCCACCGGGGTTCTCGATTGTCGACCCGCCGCGATAAAACACACGGTACGCCCATCCAAGACGCGGCGATTCCACCGAAAACATCGGCACCGCGACGGCTGTGGATGTGAATCAAATCGGGCTTTTCTTCTCTGATAATTTTCGTGAGACGGCTCACAAGTCGGAAATCTAGGTCCCCGTTCATTGTGACCATTCTTACGCGAACAGTGTCAGCGGCAGCGCCAGCGATTTCCGATCCATTGGGGCAAACGAGGACGTTCTCTACACCGCGCAGCGCCAACCCACGGGTGAGCCAGACGACTTGCTGTGCGCCACCGTAGAGGTAACGCCCCGCCTCAATATGAAGTATTTTCACCGTGGCTATAAACCCAACTAAACCAGTAAATTCTCTCGCCTGGCAAAATCCAAGGTGGCGTCTACGGCGATCGTGAGCTTATCGATAAGCTCGTCAACATGCTCTCGCTGCAGTATCAATGGCGGACAAAGGGCCACTCGATTACCGCCGAGCGGTCGAATAATCAGCCCCGCGGCCTCGGCCGCTTTGGCACAATAGGCCCCAACGGTCATGCCCTCAAAAGGCTGTCCCGTGCTCTTATTAGCCACAAGCTCTAGCGCCGCGATCATCCCCTTCCCGGAGACTTCACCCACTAAAGGATGATCCACAAAGCGAGACAGGCACTGCTGCAGATAGTCACCCACACTCGCCGCATGATCAAACACATGATCACGCTCGTAAATCTCCAGCACCTTGTGCGCAACAGCGCAGCCCAACGGGTGGCCACTGTACGTGTAACCGTGACCAAAGACGCCCATATCAGACGCCGCACTTTCGACGGCCTCAGCAAATTCTCCGCTAATAACAGCCGCGCTAACGGGCACATAGGCCGAGCTCAGCGCCTTAGCAAACACCATCATTTCAGGCTGCATTCCCATGGCATTTGCGCCGAAGTCCTCACCCAAGCGGCCAAACCCACAAATAACCTCGTCATCCCACAAGGCGATACCGTACTTGTCCAGGACCGCTTGAATCGCGGCGTAATAACCCGGAGGCGGAATCAGCACACCACCGGCACCGGACACTGGTTCGGCAATCATTGCCGCAACCGTATCGGGCCCAGCTTCTACGATTTGTGCCTCCAACTCCTGAGCGCGTCGCGACACAAAATCGGCCTCGCTCTCGCCGGTCGTCGCTGAGCG
Organism: Halieaceae bacterium; assembly: GCA_018666295.1. GTDB lineage: Bacteria > Pseudomonadota > Gammaproteobacteria > Pseudomonadales > Halieaceae > Luminiphilus. Next base: position 7,570 of record JABIZW010000167.1, on the reverse strand, counting down.
ATAAAAATGAGGTGAACCGGCTCGAATCACACCGAGTGCGTCGAACGGCAACTGAAAGTGGTTATGGTTCGCAGGCAGGCCGGTCAACGAGGCGGAAGCCACCGTGACACCGTGATACCCCTTATCGCGGGCAATGATTTTTGTGCGCTCTGGCTGACCCATTGCTGTCGCCCGGTACCTAATGAGCTTCACCAAGGTGTCGTTGGCGTCCGAACCACTGTTACCCAGAAACACACGTGCATTTTTTAACGGCACCATGGACGCAAGCTTGTCCGCCAGCATCATCGCACTGTCGTGTGTCTTACCACCAAACATGTGACTGAAGCTGAGCTCGCGCATTTGTCGCGTCGCCACCTCAATAATTTCTTCGTTCCCGTAACCCAAAGAGGTGCACCACAGACCCGCCATACCCTCCAGGTAACGCTTGCCCGCGCGATCAAAAATATAAGGTCCTTCTCCACGCGCAACGACCATTTGCTCCGCCGCAGATGGGTTTGTTGTCGGGTATAACATGGATGTCATGGCGATCCCCCTAGCTTATTAATCAGTCACTCAATGACGATGATTCTCGCGCACTTTGTCATCAACAAAATAGTACACGGTGGGGTTGGTTTTGTCCTTGGAGATCAAGCCAAACTGCGGCCACAGTATTGAATGAGATTCGGGGGCGGCGTCAGCGGACGCCCTTATTAACGCGCTTTATTGCGCGTTTTACCGCAACGCTCGCAACGTTGGCGCACGACACACTCTCCGCGCAGCAGCGCGAGGCTATCAGGCTTCTCTTGGCGCCACCGATGTCGCCCACGAAGGCAGGCGGCGGGCACGTTAGAAACGCTCAAAACGAGGGCCTGCATTATTGATGAAGTGTCTTTGCAACGGCACTGCGCCAAAGGGCTCGTCGACGTTGACGCGCCTCATCGGGCAACGTCACCGAAAACTCCCTGTCTGAGCGCCAGACCTGCGAGACGTCACTGAGACTCGCCCATACGCCCTCACCAAGACCGGCAAGGAAGCACGCCCCTGCGACTGTCGTCTCAATGACTTCAGGCCGCATGATTGGACGATCTAAATAATCAGCTTGCAGCTGCATGAGCAGATTGTTGATCGCCGCCCCGCCATCGACACGCAATGACGTCATGGCTCGGCCAATATCCGCTTCCATGGCCACCAAAATATCGACATTCTGCAACGCCATCGCGTCCAAGGTGGCACGCGCAATTTCACCTCTGCCGGACCCTCGCGTGAGTCCAGTGAGTGTGCCACGCGCCTCGGGTGCCCAATAAGGGGCGCCTAACCCCGTTAAGGCCGGGACAAATTCAACACCGCCCGCGTCCTCAACGCTTGCAGCGAGTGCTTCGATGTCCGCCGCGTGCTCAATAATACAGAGCTGATCACGCAGCCACTGTACGGCTGCACCGCAGACAAATGCACCACCCTCGAGGGCGTATACAGGTGACTGTCCTTCTAACTGCCAGGCAAGGGTGCTGAGCAATCCGCTACCAGAGCGCACCGGCGAATCGCCAGCATTCATGAGAATAAACGACCCTGTTCCAAACGTGCACTTAGCGTCTCCAGGCTCAAAACAAGCCTGCCCAAACAGCGCCGACTGCTGATCACCGGCCACACCCGAAACCGGCAGACCATCCGGTAAGCCCGGGACAGCCTCAGTAACAGCCAGTCGGCCGCTGGATGGACATATTTCAGGAAGAATCTCCCGCGGCACACCAAAAAGCGACAGTAACTCATCGTCCCAATCCAGGGTGTTAAGGGCCATTAGCGAGGTACGCGACGCGTTCGAAACGTCGGTCTTGTGAACCTTGCCGTTGCTTAAACGCCACATCAGATAGGCGTCAATTGTCCCGGCACGAAGCCTCCCCTGTGCCAACAACTGCTGAGCGCCCAGGGCATTATCCAGGAGCCATTTGAACTTTGTTGCCGAAAAATAGGGATCAAGGACCAACCCACTCCGCTCTCGAATGAACGCCTCATGGCCGGCGACCTTCAGGTCCTCACACGCCCCCGTGGTCCGTCGGCACTGCCAAACGATCGCGTTGTGCAGAGCCTCTCCCGTCTGGGCGTCCCACAGGACCGCCGTCTCGCGCTGATTAGTAATGCCAATGGCCGCCACGTCGCTCGGCTTATATGCGCCATCAGCAAAGATCGCCTCTATGCCTTTGAGAATCGACTGCCAAATACTTTCGGTATTGTGCTCAACCCAGCCTGGCTCGGGGAAAATCTGAGGAAACTCATGGTTCACAGAGGCCACGAGGTGGCCTCTTGTGTCCATCAGTGCGATCGTAGAGCCGGTGGTGCCCTGATCAATGGCTAAAATAACATCAGTCACACCACACCCTCCCGAATCACTCAGTGCGTTAGTTTAGGCCGCTGAGTAGCCTTCGATAGCCTTGATCTCCAGGTAATCAGTAAACCCGTGAGAACCCCACTCACGCCCGTTGCCTGACTGCTTGTAGCCACCGAAAGGAATATCGGCACCACCACTTGCCCCGTTAATGTGGATGTTACCTGCGCGGATCTTTGCTGCCACGAGCCGCGCATGATCCATGTCGCCACTTTGAACATAGCCGGCAAGACCATAGGGCGTATCGTTGGCAATACGAATGGCCTCCTCCTCACTGTCGTAGGGGATCATCGTCAACACGGGACCAAAAATCTCCTCACGTGAAATAACCATGTCGTTATTCGCTTCAGAGAACACGGTTGGCCGCACGTAGTGCCCTGTCTCTACGCCGTCCGGAAGCCCGGTGCCGCCGCAAACCAGCTTCGCACCCTCGTCAATGCCTTGCTGTATAAGCCCTTGAATTTTGTCCCACTGCACTTTGGAAACGACGGGGCCCATGTTGGTGTCCTGGCTGGCCGTGTCACCCACGACGATGGACTCAGAGACTGCGGCCGCAATTTGCTCAGCCTCGGCCAAGCGATCACGCGGAACCAACATCCGGGACGGTGCGTTACATGACTGCCCGGTGTTGTTGTACATGTGCAATACGCCACGCGTTACAGCCGCTTCAAGATCAGCGTCATTCAAGATGATATTCGGAGACTTCCCACCCAGTTCTTGTGTCACGCGCTTCACAGTTGGTGCCGCGTTTTGCGCCACCAAAGACCCCGCCCGAGTCGATCCCGTAAACGACATCATGTCGACGTCAGGATGCTTGGATAATGCAGTCCCGACACCCGGACCGTCGCCATTCACCATATTGAAAACGCCTGCAGGAACGCCGGCTTCGTGCATGATTTCAGCAAAGATATACGACGACAGTGGCGCCACTTCGCTCGGCTTCAGCACCATTGTGCAACCGACAGCAAGCGCCGGTGCGACCTTACACGTCACCTGATTCATCGGCCAATTCCACGGTGTAATCAAGCCGCAAACGCCAATCGGCTCTTTTACCACTCGGTGTGCACCCAGGTCTTCGGAAAATGCGAAGTTGCGGAGGATCTTTGCCGCCTCAGTGATGTGCGCAAGCCCGGCATACGCCTGAGCCGTCGACGCCAAAGAGATGGGGGCGCCCATTTCTTCACGAATAGCTTCGGCGATGTCACCTATACGAGCAACGTAGCATTCAGCAATTTTGTCCAGTAGCGTGGCGCGCTCCTCTACTGACGTTTGGCTGAACGTTTCAAAGGCTGCCTTGGCCGCCGCTACCGCCGTGTCGACATCGGCCTCGTTACCGATCGAAATTGTGGCGCACGACTCCAGTATCGCGGGGTTTTCAACCGCAAGTGTGTTGGTGGTCTCAGGCTCAACCCAAGCACCATTGATATAAAACTTAGTGTAATCACGCATTATTGTTCTCCAGTCTTAAAACGATTTTGACGTTACTCAGTATTCATAGCTGAACTCTACTTCAGAACACGGCTCGGATGCATCCCATCGACATAACCCATAAATGGTGTGTGAATTGAATAACCCAGCAACTCTTGGGTTCTCTTGGGCAACGAACGCGCACGCTCAGCAGGAACCGCCAGCAACATATTCTCTAGCTGCCGCGCCCATCCTGCACAGTACTGGGGAGTGACAATCAAACGATCAGTCTCACTCCTGTTGGCACCACCACGATGCCACACGTCGCTTCTCATGATCATAATAGACCCCGCAGGCATTGCGGTGTGCACTGAATCTCGCACGCCCTGACCGTCATCGCCGGCAGTCTCCGTCTGTGTGAAGTGTTCGTCTTGCAGCATCCCTTGCAGCTCAACATCTGCCCAACGGTGACTGTAGGGTAGTACTTGTGTTGCACCGTTTAACACAGTCGTCTCATCGAGCGCCCAAAACACGGAAATACCGAAAATACCGTGCGGGTGCGGGACGCCAATGTGCGCGTCATCGGTGTGCCAGGGCTGGACCGATTCCCCGGGATGAAGATTGATTGATAGACACGCCGACAGCAGGCAGCTCTGCCCTAAAAAGTGCTCGGCAAAGGCCAGCGCCAGCGGGTGCTCAATCATCGCAGCGAACGTCTCTGACTTCGCAAGCAGTGCGTAAAGCCTGTGACTACTGGTCCCCTCAAACACGTTCCGACCGCGAGGCGACTGTGCCATGTGATGCTCAAGCTCATCGCGGTACTGCCGACAATCCTCGAGTGACATTGCGTTTTCAATAATCACGTAGCCACGGTCATGGACCGCATTGAGCGCGGACACAAAGGCCGATTCTGACAGCCAGGGTGATGCCATTGATGCATGCGTCGTGGTTGGCTCAGCCTCGTACATGACCGACATTCTCCTGTCTCAAGTTGGTGCCACGTCCAGCTTTGATTCATACTTAGGACAAACGAACATACTGAGGCTTCTAGCGTGAATCAAGCAGTGGATTTAGACGAACTGACACTCTTTCGTGATATGGCGCGACGCGCCTTCGAAAAAGAAATTTCACCGTTCTACGAAGAGTGGGAAAACAATCACATGGTGCCGCGGGAGCTTTGGAATACGCTCGGGCAGGCAGGGCTGCTCTGCCCGGACGTTGATGAGGCCTATGGTGGCGCGGGGACTGTCCCACACGTGACGCTCGCAATGATCGAAGAACTTTCTCGTATGGGCTTTGGGGGATTTGCCTCAGGTTATGGGATTCACTCCAACATTATTGCGCCCTATTTGAGTCGTCATGGCACCGAAACGCAGAAGACACATTGGTTACCACGCATGGTGACGGGTGAGGTGGTTGGCGCACTCGCGATGACGGAGCCCGGTGCTGGCTCAAACGTTCAGGGCATTCGAACCAGTGCAGTACGTGACGGCGACGAATGGGTTTTGAACGGCTCAAAAATCTTCATCACCAATGGAATACACGCCGACCTAGTCATTGTCGCGGCGATTACTGATCCCGGAAAAGGTGCGAAAGGAACTTCACTGTTTTTGGTCGATGCACACGCACCCGGCTTTGAAAAGTCAAAGAAGATCGAGAAAATTGGTCAACACACATCGGACACAGCGCTTTTGTTTTTTACCGATGTTCGACTGCCAGCGGATGCATTACTGGGCGAGGTGAATAAAGGGTTCGCCATCCTGATGGACGAGCTGCCGCGAGAACGATTGGGCATTGCCGCACAGGCGGTCGCCGCGTCTGAAGGGGCACTGGACATCACGATCGCGTACGTCAAAGAACGCGAGGCCTTTGGCAAAAAGGTCGGACAGTTCCAAAACACTCGCTTTAAGCTTGCAGACGTCAAAACCCAAGTGGCGGTCAATCGTGCCTTTTACGAGCAATGTGCCAATAAATACGCGACCGACGAGCTCAGCACTGAGGAAGCCGCAATGCTCAAGCTTGCCAGTTGCGAAATGCAGTGCGATGTGGCGGATCAGTGTCTTCAACTTTTCGGCGGCTATGGCTACACCACCGAGTACCCAATTTCCCGCTTTTACGTCGACGCACGAATTCAAACCATTTACGGCGGCACTTCAGAGATTATGCGAGAGCTGGTTGCCCGTTCGATCTTAGGCCGTGAATAAGCGTGATTAAGGTGACTTTTATGACACTCTTTCGAACAAGCCGGCTCGTTTTGCCGGCTTTTTTTGCACTGTGCTCTACAACGCTTACTGCCTCTGACGAATCACTGGATGCAGTCATTGCCAATCACTGGGACTGGGTGCTCGAACAGTACCCAGAGTACCGCCGCGAGTACGGCGACATGTCAGGAAATCAGAGCTGGACCGACTTGAGCATTGAGGCACTTCAGCAGAGGAATACGGCAACGGCGGCATTTCGCGCTGACCTCAACCGAATCGACAGCTCAACTCTGAGTCCCTCTGCGCAGCTAAATCAGCGAATGCTGGCAACCACGCTCGACGAAGATCTTGAGTCTTTCGAGAGTGGTCTGCACCTCATTGCGCTGAATATGCGTAGCGGGCCGCAACATCGGTACACGATGGTCGACCGACTTCCGATGAGTAGTGAGCGCGACTACCTTGACTGGCTCTCGCGCCTTGAGAAGCTTCCCGAGCAACTCAAGCAGTATCAAGCGCTCCTCGAGTCAGGCGTTCGAACAGAGCGGACTCAAGCTCGAATTATTATCGAGCGCATTCCTAATCAGCTCGACGCGTTGATCGTCGAAAACCCTGAAGACAGCCCCTTCTGGGGTGTTTTCGAGAACATGCCGAAGGCCATTGAAAGCGACACTGCTCAAGAGCTTAGGAATAAGGCCCGCTCGGTGATTGGCGAGTCACTGACACCGGCCTATGCGGCGTTCAAGGCCTTTATCGAAGAGCGTTATTTGCCAAATTCACGTGAACAACCTGGCATTGGGTCACTCCCCGGCGGCAAGGCGATCTACGCCATGTTGGCCCGACACTTCACGACCACCGACCTGACCCCTGAGCAAATTCATAATATTGGCCTTGGCGAAGTTGCGCGTATTCGCGGCGAAATGCAGGACGTAATTGACGAGGTTGAGTTTGAGGGTGACCTCAGCGAATTCAACGATTTCCTGCGCACTGACCCTCAATTTTATTACGAGACACCGGAGGCGCTGTTAGAGGGCTATCAAGCGGTATCCAAACGCTTGGATCCAGAGCTGGTGAAACTGTTCGGGAAACTCCCACGCATGCCGTACGGAGTGCGTCCCATTGCTCCGGAGCTTGCACCCGATACAACAACAGCCTTTTATATGCGCCCCGCATTAGACGGCAGTCGACCTGGTTGGTACTACGTTAATTTGCACCGCCCCGAAGTGCGCCCCAAGTACGAAATGGAGGTCTTGTCGGTGCATGAGAGCGTCCCCGGACACCACCTGCAAATCGCCCTTGCGCAAGAAATAGAGGGCTTGCCTGAGTTTCGCCGTAACAGCAGTGTTACCGCATTCATCGAGGGCTGGGGGCTTTACTCCGAACGATTGGGTTACGACATGGGACTCTACACAGACCCCTACTCGCGTTACGGCCAGCTCATTTACGACATGTGGCGGGCCGTTCGACTCGTCGTCGATACGGGCATCCACTACTTCGGTTGGTCACGCCAAGAAGCGATCGATTACTTCAAAAGCAATGCGGCCAAAACAGAGTCCGACATCATTAACGAAATTGATCGATATATTGGTTGGCCCGGACAAGCCCT
>JABIZW010000182.1 GCA_018666295.1 Halieaceae bacterium | reverse complement strand
GCAAGTTGAGCGCCGTATAAACTCGAACCTAAAATCCAGATCGGGACGTTGGTTCCTGCACCTGGTGTTGCACTGACATGCTGTCCTGGCTCAACAGGCTTCAGGTAATGTTGAAGCTCCAAGACATCGTTAGGGAAGTCTTCGACGCTTGCGCCAAGATTGCGACGCAAGGCCTGCATAGTGAGCCCATCGGTACCCGGAGCGCGACCAACACCAAGATCAATACGGTTAGGGTAGAGGGTGGCTAGCGTGCCAAATTGCTCCGCCACCAGGAGTGGTGCGTGGTTGGGCAGCATAATGCCGCCCGAACCCACCCGAATAGTCTGCGTAGCCGCCGCCAGGTGTCCCATCACGACGGCCGTGGCCGAGCTCGCAATGCCGGGCATATTGTGGTGTTCCGCAACCCAATATCGATGGTATCCCCAGGACTCCGCTTGAATAGCAAGCTGCTTGCTGCGCTCGAGCGCGCAACGTGCGTCACTGCCCTGTGTAATAGGCACTAAATCGAGAATACTGTAACGCGGCATAAGTCAGATACTGAGTGTTGGAGATTTGAGTATGCCAGACTATGAACGACTATAGCCGCTGATAGTGCGTTGATCTCGCATCCCACTCACGTCGCAACACATCGGCAATGAGAAGACCTGCCGGCGCAGACGTCCAAATAGACAAAAGAAGCGAAGCAGTTTCCCACTCCCTTAACAACGGTCCCGTGACCATAAGAAATATACGGAACAGCCAAAACGCCCCGTACATGGCACCAACAAAGCGAATCATCCATATGCGATGTTGCTGCCAGTCACCCCGCCTTGCGCTGCGCCAGCCCATTAGTGCTGCGCCGTAAACGCAGAGTGACATTGAGTAGAACCCCCACTCGGCCCAAACATCACCGTAGGATTGAACCGCGTCGTGCTCGCTCGCAAGGTATAGCGCCGCTGCTGTACCCAGGGTCAGAAACAACAGCGTCGCGCGACCCAGCCACGCGTGTGCCGTTTTAATCCCGGGTTTGCCGGACCAAAGCAGTTGCACATGCATCAAAACAAAGACGATCGAGTTGCAGACCAGGTGAAGGTACAAGGCGTTCGTCCGCATAACCGGCGCATTCACGAAGCGATCGAAAAACGCCACCCCCCAACTCTGATGAAGCGCATAGGTGTCGCCCCAGAGCGAACAGGCGTTTTCAGGACAGGTGGTCATGGCCGAGGGCACCTCGCCTGTTACGAGCCCCAGATTGTCGAAGAAGTCATACAAGCTGATAAAGAAGGCGATACCAGCCGGTGCACCGTCAATGACATAGCGAATATTCAGAAACAAGAGGAGCGCCAGCCCAAAACCCGCAATGAGGGGCCATTGCTTTGGCGTGGATAGCCCACGCGTTATCAGCAGCGCCCAGACGGCAACCGCCCCATAAAATCCCAGCACACTGATTGGCATTGTATTGTCACCTACTCGTTATTTGATTTAACAGGTTATCGGTTGAGGTGTTAGCTAATCCAAACACAATAATTATCCCTAGCCTATCAAACAAAATAATAGTCGGTCGGCCAGTGCTCGCGACTAAGACGAAACCTCCATCGACGCATCACAGTCAGGCGTTTTCAGGATCACAAACGCGGGCCCTCAAGACACGCCCGCCCTTGTTATTGTCAGTCTATGCGTTAGATTTAAGGGTAACGACCACTCACAAACCGTCACGTCCGGTGACAGGGGGCTCCTTTGCCAAAGCTTGGATTTCAACTTCTCCTCATGATGCTCGCGAGCCTCGCGCTATCGCTCCCCTTACAGGCGAAAGACACGATCGATACCGCGCTTTATGAAGGCCTCGAGTGGCGCGAAATCGGTCCTTGGCGAGGCGGCCGTGTCACCGCGGTAACGGGCGTTCTTGGCGATGATCGAACCTATTACATGGGTGCTACGGGCGGTGGTGTCTGGAAGACGGACAACGCAGGTACGTCCTGGAACAATGTGTCGGATGGCTATTTCGGTGTGGGAACCATTGGTGCCATTGCGGTCGCCGAATCCGACGAGAACATTGTCTATGTCGGAACCGGTGAGGCCCCCATTCGGGGCGTGACGACCAGTCACGGCGACGGCATGTATAAGTCGACTGACGCCGGCAAGACTTGGTCGCACATTGGCCTTAAAGACGCGGGTCAAATTGCCCGGGTAATCGTCCACCCATCGAACCCTGATCTCGTCTACGTCGCCGTACAAGGTCAAATATGGGGGCACAGTGACGAACGCGGAGTTTATCGATCAACCGATGGAGGAGAGACCTGGGCGGGTGTTTTACAGATTGATGACGAGACCGGTGCGACCGATCTTTCTATGGATCCGACCAATCCGAGAGTCATGTACGCCTCCATGTGGGAGCACGGCAGAACACCTTGGTTCATCAAGTCAGGCGGAACCGCGGGTGGTCTCTACAAGACCGTTGACGGTGGCGACAATTGGAAAAAAATGGGCGGCGGCTTGCCTGAGCTCATTGGCAAGTCAGGGGTCGATGTTTCAGCCAGTAGCCCTAATCGAATCTACGCCATCGTTGAAGCCGAGATCGACAAGGGCGGGCTGTGGCGCAGTGACGACTACGGCGAAACGTGGTCACTACTGAATAACGAGCGCATCATCTGGTCTCGCGCCTGGTACTACATTCACATCAAAGCCGATCCTCAAAACGCCGATACGGTCTGGGTGCTCAACGCACCACTCATGAAATCTATCGATGGTGGTAAAACCTTTGACAAGCGATCGGCGCCACACGGTGATCACCATGACATGTGGTTCAACCCTGAGAACAGTCAAAACTTCATCAACGGCAACGACGGTGGTGCGACGGTAACCTTCGATGGCGGTACCTCATGGTCCAGCATCATGAACCAGCCGACCGCACAGTTCTATCGGGTCATTACCGACAACCAGACGCCGTTTAGGCTCTACGCGGGGCAACAAGATAATTCCAGCGTGTCGATCGCCAGTCGCACGTTCGACGGCGGTATTGGTCAGGAAAATTACTTCGCCGTGGGTGGTGGTGAGAGCGCACACATTGCGTTTGACCCGGAGGATCCGCGACTGATCTATGCCACCACCATCAATGGCACACTCACCGAATATGACCACGTCAACAAGCGTGTACGCCCCATTAAACCCTACCCCGAGTACGTCTTTGGACAGCAGTCTAAGGACCTAAAATATCGAACCAACTGGAACGCGCCCGTCGTGGCTTCGCCCCACAACCCTGAGGTCCTCTACTACGGTACACAAAAGTTACTTCGCAGTGATAATCGTGGCGTGACCTGGGACGAAATTAGTCCTGACTTAACCTTCAATGACCCGTCAAAGCAGGGGTTAAACGGCGGCCCCCTCACTCCCGAAAACGTCGGTGCGGAGTTCTACGGGACTATTTTTTACATCGCAGAATCGGTGCATAAGCCTGGTGTTATTTGGGTGGGTACCGACGATGGACGCTTGCAGATCACCCAAGACAAGGGTGGTTCTTGGGCCGACGTGACGCCGAAAGACTTAAAGGGTGCTCAAGTTAACGCGATTGAGGTTAGTCCGCACGAAACGGGTACTGTGTACGTTGCCGTTGCCGGCTATAAAATGAACGACTTCAGGCCCCACGTTTACAAGGTGACTCAATACGGAAAGCGCTGGCGCAAAATTGACAACGACCTCCCCGCTGACAACTTTGTTCGAGTTGTCCGCGCAGACCCAGAGCGAGAGGGTCTTTTGTATGCGGGCACGGAAGGCGGACTGTTCGTGTCGTTCGACGACGGGGACCATTGGCAGTCCTTAAACATGAACTTCCCCACCGTACCTATTACAGACTTGAGGGTGCGGCAAGGCACGCTCATTGCGGCAACACAAGGTCGTGGTTTTTGGGCGCTTGATGAACTGACCGTGATCCGCCAACTTGACGACGCGCTGGCCGACAAACACTTGCACGTCTACACACCCAAACCCACCTCGCTAATGCGTTGGGGAAGCTGGGCCGGTGCCAATGAAGGCGCGAACCCCCCATCGGGTGTGGTCATCTCCTACGCCATTTCAGGTGAGGTTCAAGGCCCACTGTCTATTCGTATTAACGATGCACAAGGAAATCTTGTCCGCAGTTACTCAAGTGAAGCTAATGACTTTGACCGTTGTGTTACGGGAAATATGACACCCAGACTGGCGTACACGATGAGCTACCCAACAGTTGAACCCGGCCTGAATCAGTGGGTGTGGGACATGCGCAGAGAAGGGCTAACCTGCATCGACGACATTCGTCTCTTTGCAGGCTTCAGTGGCGCCACTGTCACGCCCGGGCAGTACTCGGTCTCAGTGTCTCTTGGGGAGCACGCTGACACCACCGACTTCACGCTATCGCCCGACCCCCGCGTGGAGGCTACCCCTGTCGATTACGCATTCCTCGACACCAAGCGTTCAGAGACCGCTGACATGCTCAATGAGCTGTTAACGGCATTGGACAATGTGCGACGCGCCCGCACCCGTATTGAGGCACTGGTGCGCGACAATGGCGACAGCACAGTACTTTCTGACTTATCGAGTGCCGCGATAAGTCAGATTAATGCTTGGGAAAATCGTGTGACACAGACGGGTTATAAGACCTATGAGGACGAGGACAGCATGCCACCCATGCTCGACGTCCATATTCGCCACGTCTTCGACGTCATAGATCGCGCAGGGGCACCCATTTCTGAGGGGTCACTCCAGCGTCTCTCGGACCTCAAAGAGCAATGGATGGCCGCGAGGGCAGAGCTCAGTGATATTACTCAGAGCGAGCTGGCCGCGATCAATCAGTGGGCAGCGGTGAACGGCATAGCGCATGTTCTCGCGCCACTAAAATAACGTCTGGCGTTTTACGGGCAATACGGAGGACCTGCGCTCGAAACCGTCCGCGCTCAATCATTGTTGGCCTTCTAAGACACCCGAAAAAGGGCTGAAGGTGGCGTTACCCTAATGTCATAAGAGCCCTCGATGAGCAGTACGCTCAGCGAGGACCGGCTGCGTTGGTCTTAAGCGAAAATAAAAAGCCTTTGCACCGCCCCAGTATTGGTAGCATGGTCGCTGAGTCGATTGGCGTCATGCTAAAACGGGGCTTCCGAAGCCCGCCTTAGTGACCGCGCCCATCCATCCACAACACACCGAGACAATAAGAGAGACCGAACATGCACGCAAAAGCTGTCGCACTAACTACACGCCCTGAAGGTATGCCCACGATCGAAGATTTTCAAATCGTTGAGATCGCTGTTCCTGAGCCACAGGCCGGACAGATTCAGGTAAAAAATCTCAGTATGTCGGTCGACCCCTACATGCGCGGAAGAATGATCGACCGAAAGTCATACGTGCCTCCGTTTCAAATTGGCGAAGTACTCACCGGTGGCTGCATTGGTCAGGTCACAAAGTCGGCAAGCCCTGAATTTAAAGAAGGCGACTACGTCAGCAGTATGTTTGGCTGGAGAGAGGCCTTTACTGAGTCTGCTGAGGGTGTCAAACGACTCGGCGACATTGTCGCGCCCGCCTCTCAGTACCTCGGTGCCTTGGGTATGCCCGGCATGACAGCGTACGCCGGCCTGCTCGAAGTCGGTGCACTCAAAAACGGTGAAACAGTCTTCGTTTCTGGCGCCGCCGGTGCGGTGGGCAGCATTGTTGGGCAGATCGCCAAACTCAAAGGCTGCACGGTTATTGGCAGTGCGGGCTCCGACGAAAAGGTGGCGCTCTTGACGACCGAGCTCGGCTTCGACCACGCCTTTAACTACAACAACGGCAGCATCTTGGGCCACCTTAAAGCGCTGGCCCCAGGCGGATTAGACGTCTACTTCGACAACGTTGGCGCCGAGCACTTGCAAGCGGCGATCATGTCGATGCGCCCGTTCGGCCGCATTGCCCTGTGTGGTGCCATAGCAACGTACAACGATACCGCGCCTCGCCCCGGACCGAACAACTTATCGATGGCCATTGGTCTTGGACTGACCCTGCGTGGGTTTATTGTGAACCACTTCGATCATCTTGCAGACCAGTTTCGCAGTGACATGGAAGGCTGGGTCACCAGTGGGCAGATCATCACTAAAGAAACAGTTTACAACGGCATAGACCAGGCACCAGAGGCCTTTATTGGTCTGTTCAAGGGCTCTAATACGGGCAAAATGATCATTAATTTCTAGATCGTCGCCCTTTACCCGCACCCAAGTAACGGCAGGAAAGCCGCCTGCCGTTGCTTGAGTATTCTGGCGCTCACTTCGTACCCCGGGTGCGGCTAATCTCCCCTGAATGCCACCAAAAACTCAAAAATGCGCTGACCGCCAAGTGGGAATGGCCAGTGGCTGATCAGTGGCGGCAAATGAGTGCGGAACGCACCGGCGTTAGTGCCAGCGTTCAGGGAAGGCTTTTCAGCATCTCCTCGATTGTGGCAACCCCCATTACCTCTAACCTTTGAATATTGCGCTGAGGAATCTGCTCCGGATCAGGGAATTGATCAAGTACTCGGGTCATCATTTCTTCGCGTAGAAAGTGGATCAGCGGGAAGGGTGCGCGATTAGTGTAGTGCCCAGCAGACGCCGCGGGCTCCCCTTCAAATTGATACTCCGGATGAAAACTGGCCAGCTGGATAACACCACTGAGCCCCACCTCTTCAAGCAGCGACTCGGCCTCCTCAATAAAATCCAAGTACTCCTCAAAATCGCAGAGCGCGTAAGGAATCGCTAAAAGGGTGGTGGCGACTATTGACTCCGATGACCGTTGAATCAAGTCAAGCTCGGTCATAAATACGGCGGTGATGTCTTGGTGCTGGGTTGCCTCACACACCATGACGCGCAGTGCCTCAGAATTCACCACCGGTCGCGCAAACGGACACAGGTTAAGTCCTACGACAAACTGCTGGAGCCATGCGCGAACCCGTCGGTCAACTTGCTCGGGGGTGGAATGATCGTCAGGGAACATAAGCAACTCAGCATTAGAATGAAGCGTACGAGAACGCCCTTCGTCGCATAAATCCCGTCGCTCGCAACTTGAGGGTCAACGTAAGGCCACCGGAGGCAGCCCCACGTTCACTCAGCCAACAATCAGTGATCGCTAGTCGAGTTCCCAGACGCGAACGCTGTTGATTTTGCCTTTTAAGTCGACATCGGCAATGTGCAGAATACGGCTGGCATTATCATCGTCAAACCCGTAGACCTTGAGCATCGTGCCACTGCGCGACCACAGACCTAAGGTCGCACTTTTCTCAAGCTCACCGGCGTCATTAATCGCCTGTACGGTGCCCGTAAAGTAGCCTTTAGTGCTCTCTTCATTGGTCGACGTCATGTTGTGGGTCGCATGTACCAAGCCATATTTACCCACATTCCCTTCGTAGGTAATGACCATGCCGTCCTCAGTCATACTGATGTCACTGACGACGAGTTGTGCGTCAATAAAGTTCTCAAAACTCTGATTTTCTGCACTCACCAACAGCGGAGAAAAGCAAAGTGCTACGGCTAACATTACTTTGTTTATCATTATTAATTCCCATTTTTAATTACAAAATTAGCGCGCCAGAGGTACCTACCGCCCCACCACCATACCCCGAATAAAGTCCCCGCAGGTCCAAATACGACACAACCCGATTCTGAACACACAGATTCTTACGGGTGCTCCGTCTAAGCAGTTATGTTGAAGAACAGGGCCCCACCATCAATATTTGCTGATTCATTGGCCCACAGCGCCGCACCGTCGCATTCGATTTCCGGCGACATTCCACTGCCTATTACCGCCCCCAAGAGCCCTTCCACAGACTGAGTCACACGGCCTTACACATCTATGAACTTGCGCTCTCAAGCGCTTCTTGCTGCTCCATCCACGTCTCTTCGACCGTTGCAATTTGGACTTTTAATGTGCCCTCGGACTTGACCAGTTCTGCGAGCTTATCTCGGGCACCTTCGTCGTAGAGCTCGGGCAGTGCGAGCTCTACCTGCAAGGTCGCCAATTTGCTTTGTAGGCCTTCAAGCTCCCGCTCCGTCTTTTGCAACGCCTTTTGCAGCGGCCTTAACGCTGCACGCTCCTCAGCGGAACTCTGCCGACGCCCCTTCCCCGAAAGAGGCGGCTCTTTTACTTGAGTTTTGACACTCGGTGATTTTTTCACCTCGCGTGCGGACGTCGGATCGCCAGACAGGACCCACTGCTCATAACTTGCCAAATCACCGGGGTATTCATTGATTTTGCCATCATCAACCAACCACAGTGACTCCGTGACGTGGCGCAACAAATGGCGATCGTGACTGACCAGCACAATAGCCCCCGTGTACCCTTGCAGCGCCATGGCAAGTGCGTGACGCATTTCAAGATCAAGGTGGTTCGTGGGCTCATCTAAAATCAGAACGTTGGGGTCCTGCCATACCACCATGGCCAGCGCCAACCGCGCTTTTTCGCCCCCCGAAAAAGGACCAATGACTTCTTTTGCGCGCTCGCCCTTAAAATTAAATCCGCCCAAAAAGTCAAAAATAGCTTGCTCACGCACGCCAGGCCGCAGTCGTTGCAAATGGAGCAGTGGGCTTGCCTCTAAGTCCAAGACCTCCAACTGCTGCTGATCGAAATAACCAATACGCAAGTGCGCACCTGTGACGCGTCTCCCCGCCAGCAATGGCAAGGCACCGGTCAGCCCTTTCAAGAAGGTGGACTTCCCCGCCCCATTTTTACCCAGCAAACCAATGCGATCGCCTGGATGCAGGGACAGCGACACACCGCGGAGCACGACTTCTTCGTCATAACCCAGTGTCACTTCGTCGATCGACAACAACGGGTCGCTGCTCTTGCCTGGCTCGGGAAACTGAAAATAGAAAGGAGAGTCGGCGTGGGCAGGTGCCACAGCCTCCATGCGCTCTAAGGCTTTGAGGCGACTTTGTGCTTGCTTTGCTTTCGTCGCTTTAGCGCGAAACCGGCGCACAAAATCTTCAATGTGCTCAATTTCACGTTGCTGGCGCGCAAACTGGGCGCGCTGCTGGGCCATGCGCTCAGCGCGCTGCTGCTCAAAAGCCGAGTAGCCACCCCGGTACGTAAAGAGCTGTTCCTGCTCAAGACTTAATGTTCGCTCGCAAATGGCGTCGATGAAATCGCGGTCGTGCGAAATCATCATCAACGTCCCGTC
>JABIZW010000059.1 GCA_018666295.1 Halieaceae bacterium | reverse complement strand
CTTTTTCGCATCAGACACGCATTCCGGAATGTACCCCGCCATTGACTCCGTCATTGACAAGCTGAATCGACAGGTCACTGAACACAAGCGTAAGCAGCGCAGTCATAAAAAGTCTGAGCCTGAGCTCGAGCAATCACTACTCTCTGAATCGTGATGCTCCCTGCACAGACACTGAGCTATCGCGAACCATTTAGAGTGGTGCGATAACTCATGCGCGTCGTCATCGTCAGTGGAAGTTCTGGCTCAGGGAAGAGTTCGGCACTCAATCACCTCGAGGATCTGGGTTATTACTGTGTCGATAACCTTCCCATTGCTCTGGTGAGCTTTCTCATCGAGCACTTCTCCAGGCAATCCCATCAAACGCATCAAGGTCTGGCGATCTGCATTGACATACGTACCGAGGATGCTGGAGTCACTGATTTTAGGGACTACCTCCGAGTGCTGCGCGAGGGGCTAGAACTCCAGCTCATATTTTTTGATGCAACGGCGCAAGCACTCGGCAAACGGTTTAATGAAACGCGACGCCGACATCCATTGAGCGACAGCGGGAGATCGTTAACTGAAGCCATTGCACTCGAACGTATTGTTCTCGAGCCACTTGTCGCTGCTGCTGATCTCATAATCGACACCAGTGAAATGTCCCCGTATCAGCAACGGGAAGTCGTGACCGCACGCATTGGAGCAGCTGCCGCGAATACAATGGCGATTCAGGTGCAGTCTTTTGGGTTCAAAAAAGGTGCGCCGGTAGACGCGGACCTTGTGCTCGACATGCGCATGCTTCCCAATCCGCACTGGGAGCCAGAGCTGCGTCCCTTTACCGGGCAAGCGTCCGAAGTAAAAGCCTTTCTCGAAGCCCATACCGAGACTCACGACGTGGCGGACGATCTCATTGCCATGCTGGGTCGATGGATCCCTCTGTACAAGGGAAGTCAACGAGCGTACCTCACGATTGCAATCGGCTGTACAGGCGGCAAGCATCGCTCGGTCTACATGACCGAGCGAATCGGCAGCGCTTTAGCGGACCAATTTCCCGCTGTGACCGTAAGTCATAGAGACATGCCCCTGTCCTAGCACAGTATCCGATGGTATTTGTTCGCATGGGCGAGTTCGGCATAGTGGCGCGTGCAGTGATAACCTTCGCGCGCGAGTGGAGGGATGAACCATGGTTGATATGAGTGCACAGGCGAGCCTTGCGGTGACTCGAGTCACAGACGCATTGCGCTCTGGTACAGCCTCTGATGTCGCCGCAGTCCTCGCCGATGTATCCCCAGGCGACATTGCACACCTCATCAGCTCCTCGCCACCATCGACTCGAGACGAGCTCTGGACCCTTCTGGATCATGAGCAAGAGGCTGACGTCCTCAACGAGTTACCCGACGATATTCGGAATACCTTCCTGGCAGAGCTTCAACCAGAAGCCGTGGCAGAAATCATTTCGCAACTCGACGACGACGACGTTGCCGACATACTCCATGAACTACCCCAAGCCGACACCGACAAGATTCTGGGGTCGTTAACTGATGACGATCGAGACCGCTTCGAAACGGTCCTTGGCTATCCGGACGACGTCGCCGGAGGCCTTATGAGTACCGATACGCTGACGATTCGAGCGGATCTTTCCATGGACGTGGTGCTCCGCTACTTAAGGCGCCACACGCGACTGCCCGAAAATACAGACAGCCTAATCGTGGTGAATCGCGATCATAAGTATGTGGGACTGTTGCCAGTGAGGACGCTGCTCGTATCCGACCCCCATGTGTCGGTGCGAGAAATGATGAAGACCGAGCGCGAACCTTTAGACGCGATGACGTCGGCTGACGAGGTCGCGCGGCGATTTGAGCGAAATGATTGGATCTCGGCCCCCGTCGTTGATCCCCAAGGCAAGCTATTGGGACGAATCACAATTGATGATGTTGTCGATGTTATCCGCGAACAGGCCGATCACAGCCTAGCGGTGATGGCGGGCCTCGGAGACGGAGACGTCTTTACCACCGTACTTGCGACAGCACCTCAGCGCGCCGTTTGGTTAGCGATTAATCTCGCCACTGCCATTTTAGCGGCCTCAGTAATTGCCTTTTACCAAGATACAATTGAAAAAGTCGTCGCGCTGGCCGTATTGATGCCGATTGTAGCCTCCATGGGCGGCATTGCTGGAACACAGAGCCTGACGGTGCTCATTCGCGCAATGGCGATGGGCCAGATCAATGATCGAACAGAGATTTGGCTTGTCCGTCGAGAGATTTTAGTGTCGATCATCAACGGACTTATTTGGGCGTTCGTGATCGCAGTCATTGCAGCGTATTGGTTCGACGACACAACACTGGGACTCATCATCGCATTTGCAATCATCATTAATCTGATTACTGCAGGTATTGCGGGCGCATCACTGCCGCTTATTTTAGATCGACTTCGTATCGATCCAGCGTTAGCCGGCGGTGTGGTATTGACGACCATCACCGACGTCGTAGGATTTTTTGCCTTTCTCGGCGTGGCTGCCTACTTCTATAACTGAACCCTAGCTAAAAGCGAAGACCTAATGGATGACGACGAGTTTGTACCGGAAAGTAAGAGCGCTCGAAAACGGCAAATGCACGCGCTTCAAGTTCTCGGTGAGCAATTAGTGTCATTATCGGCAGCACAGCTGGCGAAGCTCAATATCGATAATCCACGGCTGATTGAGGCTGTTGAGCTCGCGCAACGTATTTCTCACCACAGCGGCAAACGTCGCCAAATGCAGTTCATTGGGAAACTTATGCGCGAGACAGAGGCAGGGGCTATTGAACAAGCCCTAGACGAGCTCCATGAGACATCACGACAAGCAAAAGCCCGCGAACACGTGATTGAGGGTGCTCGCGATACGCTCTTACTCAGAGGCGATGAAGCCCTCGCTGATGTGCTCTCAATCTGGCCTAATGCCGACAGACAAATGATTCGGCAGCTGACGCGAAGTGCTATTGCGGAGCGCGACAAGCAGTTGCCTCCCGTATCAGCACGAAGTCTATTTCGTTATCTGCGGTCGCTCTCGGACGAGCCCTCCACCGACTGATCGGTCGCGGTTTTCTGCGCCTTATTTGTTGAGAGACTGGCGTCAAACACGCGCATGAATTTTACCGCCGGTGAGCTGATCGGACCGCTCACGGAATAAACCCCGCTCGATAGCCGAGTCATCTGATCTTCAAACACTTTACTGGCTAGGTAAGCTCCCGCCGCAATTGGGAGTCCTCCCGCCAAGGCTGCGACCCACGGGATGTTGTCCACAAGGGGGAGAGTCACAACCAGTTCGGCGTCAATTTCCTCTGTCTGCATCGAAAAATCACCCCCCAGGGTGAGACTGCCACCCCCGTTGCGAATAGAGAATTCGTTGACCCTAACCTCGCCTTTTTTGAGCGCAAAATCACCGCGAGCACGATCAAAGGTCAGACCTGGGTCAAACAGTTGATTGACATTCGCGCGCTGAACCAACCCTGCCAGATTAAACACGCCGATAAATCGTAAGGGGTCGGTTGCCTGTGAAGGTACCGGTAAAAATGAACCCGATGAGAGCTGAAGCTCAACGTCTCCAAAGAGCTTACTCGGCGTCCAATTATTGGGTGAGCCATCCCAACCCAGCTCTCCTTTAATGGTGCCCGCAGAAAAATCCACGACGGACTTCGCATCGAGCAGTGTTAATGCATTGGTCGCATCCGCCAGTGTTAGATCGATCGATGTTCGCGTGCTGGCTGCAATCTGATCCCAAATAATCTCGGTACCCGACTCAAAGTTGACGCCGTCCACCATGCCTTCAAACCCAAACAGGCGTACTTTTTGATCGCCACTTTGGACATCAAATGACAAATTTCCTAGGTCTTTTTCATTAAGAATAAGCGAGGCGATACTGACTGTCGTCATTGGCCACGCATCACCTACAGCCTCCGATTCGCCACTCATCAAACGGCCGGCATCAATCTTAGGGAGTGCGCTGAGGTTCAGTCGATCGAATTGCGCATTGAGTAGTGGCGCACGCGCGTCAAAGTTTATGTTCGCCGCAAAATAGTCGCTAATCACTTGAAATGCTGCATTCTTATCGTGGTAAAGACCTGAAGACCGAAACGCACCAAGTGCAGTATCTCCAAAACGGAATGCGTCGGTAGATACATCTCGCCAAACAACCCTTGGCGCAGCAGCAAAGCCTGCAGACCCCGACAACTCGCCGGCGAGCTGTGACCACGCCAACGCATCAATCTCAACCAGATGACCGGATATATCGACAGTACCTGCAGCACTATTTGGAGTAAGCCAAGGTTCATGGTCCGACCCTATGCTCACCGCGGCACGCCAGGCTTGCTCGGCGTCACGAGACACGCTCGCCGCCAGAACATCTGCATAATTGATCGTGGCACTCAATGACTCTGATATAGCAAGGTCCACGTTCATCGAGGATAGGTCTTGGGCCACTTTGGCGAACGGTTCGGGCAATCCGATCGCGAGCCCCTCAAGATCAGAGGTAATCTGTACCGCAACACCGTCACCCGCTTGAAAAGCAATATCGACAGCGGTCTCTCCAAGCAGCAGCTCGTCCGGAAGGCTTCGCCCCACTAGGCTGCTAATCTCAGCG
>JABIZW010000254.1 GCA_018666295.1 Halieaceae bacterium | reverse complement strand
CCTGGGACTGGTACAAACGTAAGTCCGGTAATCATGGTGCTGATAGAGATGACTTTGACGACGCGATTGATTTCGTCGGTTGGTATAATCACACGACGCATCAGGTCAATGGTATTCCGAAAGACGATGCGTTCCGGCTGTATCTTGCGTATCACGAGGGGCACGGCGGTTATAAACGAGCAAGTTATCGTTCAAAACCGTGGCTGGTTGAGGTTGCTAAAAAAGTTGATCGTCGGGCAACACGCTACAACAATCAGTTGTCCGCCTGCCAAGCTGAGTTTGAACGCAAAGGCTGGCTCGATTGGTGGTAAGGGCGTCATGTCCCTGTCACTTTATTCTTATTTAATGATCGGGACTGAGAGGGTTTTGCGTAATGGCAGCACAAAAGGTACTAATTGTTGATGACGAGTTTTCGATTCGCGACATGCTCCGCATGGCGCTAGAGATCTCTGACTTTGAGTGTTTAGAAGCTGAAAACATCCAGGATGCTCACCGGATTATTGTCGATGAGCGTCCATCGATTGTGCTACTGGATTGGATGCTCCCCGGGGGAAGTGGCCTAGAACTCCTAAGGCGATTAAAACGCAGCGACACGACCGCAGAGATTCCGGTCATTATGCTGACCGCGAAGACTGCTGAAGAAAACATTGTTCAAGGCCTCGATGTGGGAGCCGATGACTATGTCACCAAGCCCTTTGCGCCTCGAGAGCTCATTGCTCGCATTAAGGCCCTACTGCGTCGGACCGAGGCGGGGGACCAACGAGGTCGGCTTGAAGTCGAGCAGCTGGTACTTGACGTGGATAGTCGACGAATTTTTGTTGCGAATGCGCCCATTGAAATGGGCCCTACCGAATTCAATTTATTACTGTTTTTTATGTCCCACCCAGAGCGCGCATACACTCGAAATCAACTTTTAGACCATGTTTGGGGCGCTAATGTTTATGTGGAAGAGCGCACGGTCGATGTTCATATCCGTCGTCTGCGAAAGGCGCTAGAGGGCGGCATAGTTGATTATAGCGACTTGGTGCAGACGGTTAGGGGAACGGGTTATCGGTTTTCGGCAAAGGGTATGGTAGCTGAGTGAGTCTTTCGCGCCACTGGTGGCGTGCTCTGATAAGACTTGTTGTTATTGTTTGTCTTGGCGCGTTGTTCGGAATCTTTCTTGGGAATATCGCGGCAGGGCTCAGCCTTGCGTTGGCGCTCGTCTTGCTGTTTTGGAACATTCAGCTTTTTCGGATGGAACGATGGCTATCAAGTGCCGAAAGTGATCCTCCCGAGGCAAGTGGGGTTTGGGGGCGGCTTTTCGATCACGCCTATCGCCTGCAACGCCAGAGTAAAGAGGCCCAGGGGCGTCTGACGTCCTCATTGGAATACCTTCAAGCGTCACTGAAATCGCTGCGAGACGCTGCACTGATCACGGACCCTAGAGGCAATATAGTCTGGGTTAACGATTCCGCTGAGACGCTGTTGAGCATTACCTCGGTGCACGACGTTGGCCGTCCGCTGTTAAACCTTATGCGCGCACCAGAGCTGAGTGAGTACCTCAGCTGTGGAGAGTACAAGTCACCATTGCGAATGCCCCCGACCCCTGAGCAGGATAAGTGTCTGCAAGTTGAAGTGTCGATCTTCGGTTCCGGAGACCGACTCATCTTTGTCAAAGACATCACTGAGCAGTACAAGCTCGAGATGATGCGCCGCGACTTTGTAGGGAACGTCTCGCACGAGCTAAGAACACCTCTGACGGTGTTGAAGGGTTATGTGGAAAATCTTGGATTATTGGGCGATGACGTGGTCACGCAAATCGAACGCCCACTGTCGCAAATGGACATGCAAGTCGGTCGTATGGAGCTGCTGCTGAAGGATTTATTATGGTTGTCCCGAATTGAATCCATAGAAAACACAGATAAAACCTCGCCCGTACACGTGGGTAATTTGATTGTAGAAATTGCAGATGGGCTAAGAGCGGCATGGCCCGACCGGCTCATTAGCCTCCGTTTGAGTCATGAGGGCCTCATTTTTGGGGACGTGATCGAGTTGCACAGTGCGGTCAGTAATCTCATCGTTAACGCCTTGAAGTACAGTGACTCGGAATCGGAGGTCACCGTAGAGTGGTTCGCGCGTAATGACAGACCCGTGCTGAGGGTTATCGATCGAGGAGAGGGAATTGAGGAGCATCACATTGCGCGCCTGACTGAGCGTTTTTACCGTATTGATAAGAGCCGAAGTCAGAGCACAGGCGGCACGGGCTTGGGCCTTGCGATCGTGAAGCACGTGGCGCTTTCGCATAATGCAGAGCTTAAGATTGAGAGTGTTCCGGGAGAGGGCTCCGTTTTT